>JABDII010000528.1 GCA_013003805.1 Gemmatimonadales bacterium | reverse complement strand
CCCGCCGACCGTGAGGCGCTGCTCGCCTTCCACAAGCAGGTCGGCGAGCTGCAGCGCGCGGTGATGGGTGCTAGCCGGGCGGCCCAGGACGCGGCCGAGCGGATGGAGGGCATCAAGCGGGCCATCGATATCTCCCCACAGGTGGACCTGGGTCTGAGAGATGAGGCACGCTCTCTCGAGTTGAGGCTCATGGATGTGCGCGAACGCCTGACCGGTGACCGGACAAGGCCACGGCGTAGCGAGCCCGGCATGCCCGGCATCACCAGCCGCTTGCAGCGGGTCGTCTCCGCCGGCTTCTCGAGCACCTCGGCACCAACCGAGACGCAGCGACAGGGTTACGAGATCGCCGCCGAAGAGTTCGGCGAGATTTACGACGACCTGAGACAGCTCGTTGAAACCGATCTGCCGGCGTTCGAAGCACGGCTCGAGGCGGCCGGCGTCCCCTGGACTCCGGGCCGCAGCATCCCGAGGTGGAACCGAGGCTAGGTAGCACGAGCTGAATCCGTCACCAGAGCTGGTTGCTCCCAACCACGGAAGGCACCGCCGTCAAAGAGAGGCGGTGCCTTCCTCCATCACAAGCCGAACGGCCTTCCCCGGCGCGCCTGCTGACGCGCCGCCTGAACCTGTTGGGCCTCGAGACGCGTGCGGTCCTCTGAAGGACAGCCCGGTGCCATCAGGTTGCCTTCAAGGGTGCAGGGGACGTGCGCCAGGCCGAGGGAGTGGCCGAGCTCGTGCGCCAGGATCCTGCGACCCGCGCCCGTCGGGGTCTGCGCGCCCGCAACGCCAAACTCGGCGAAGATCACAACGCCCAAAGACTGCAGGTAGACGCCGCCGGCGATATCTCCCAGGTCCTTTACGATGAAGACATCCCACTCTCCGCCCAAGAGGTTCTCCTTGGGAAATATCGAAGACAGCAACTCGGTCGTGGCCGGTGCAACGCCCCTCAGGACCTCGGCGTAGCCTTCAGCGTTCTGGGCTGGTTCACGCACCACCGATTCCAGTCGCCACGTGATGCCGGCTTGCTTCCAGGCCTCGTTCACGCCTACCAGCAGCACATCCAGCTCGGAATCGGATAGAGTCGAGTTGAGCGGTTCCAACTCGCTGGACTGCAGCAGGTGGACCCTGACGTTCAGGTCGATGTTCTCGAGCTCTGACGCAGAGGGTGACTGGGGCGTTTCGCTCTCGCCACACGCGAGGGCCGCGAGCGCGAAAAGCGCAATCGATACCCGAACGCTGAGTCGTCTCGATATTTCCACCACGACGCTCCTCCAATCCATCGGCTGGTAAGGGAACGTCGTGTGGGTCTCGGCGGTTTCACCAACAGAAAAAGGCACCGCGTCTTGGTCGGCGGTGCCTTTCTGTTTTTAAAAGCGGGAGACGGGACTCGAACCCGCGACCCTCAGCTTGGAAGGCTGATGCTCTGGCCAACTGAGCTACTCCCGCATGTTGCACGGGCAGCGTTTATGCCCGGGTGGAGGGAGTGAATAGTGATAAGTGAACTCGTAGTCCCGGAAACCGCGGCGTAGCGTCGTGGCGCCGCGCTGAACGGACCAATCACTAGTCACCAATCACTAATCACTCACCAGTGGGGCGGGAGGGACTCGAACCCCCGACCTCTGCGATGTGAGCGCAGCGCTCTAACCAGCTGAGCTACCGCCCCTCAGCGAAGAATCGCGCGACGTGCCACGTGCCGACCGGCCCGACGCAAGAGCGGGCGACGGGTCTCGAACCCGCGACCTCGAGCTTGGGAAGCTCGCGCTCTACCAGCTGAGCTACGCCCGCTTCGGCTGAAACTTGGCCGAGCCTCGACTCGCTGACAAGGTCACCGGTGCGGAGAGCCCGACATCCCCTTGCTTGCCACTCACTATTCTCTGCATCTCAGAGGTGCCGGGAGGAATCGAACCTCCGTAAGAGGCTTTGCAGGCCTCCGCCTAGCCACTCGGCCACGGCACCCGATAGGAGCGGGAATAAACGCGGGGGCTCGCTGGCGGTCAAGCGCTGTGACGGCGAACGAATTACGCTCGCGGTCACTGACTTTGCAGCGGAATAGCATGCCTGCCAAAGTTCTGGTTCGCTGGATCGGAGACCACGACTTCGAGCTCGAGGTCCTTGCCCGCGGCGGCGGCGGGCACCGACACCTCGCCTTTGAACATGCTCGACTCGCCGGCGAAACGGAGGTCCGATCCAGAAACGGCTCTGCCGTCAGCTTTGAGACGGGCGACGAACTTCATGCCGTCGGAGTCCCAGAGTTCACCCGGCGCGATGGGGCAACCACACATCATCCGCACCCGGACGCTCACCGCGAAGCTGTCGCTCACCGGGGTGAGTGGCTCCGGGCTCAGTATTTCGACGATATAGCCGTGTAGCTCCAGGATGATCCCTTCGCCTTCAATATGTTGGCCGGGCACCAGGAGCGTCTGCTTTGTGGCCGACTGCAGCGCCTGAGGGTATCCGAGCGGGCCCAGCGCGGAGATGTTGACGATCGTCGGCACGCTCAGGCTCAGCTCCGCCAGGAAGCCCGCGGTTCCCGGCGTATCA
>JABDII010000189.1 GCA_013003805.1 Gemmatimonadales bacterium | reverse complement strand
CAGCCCCAATTGGCCGGGGTCCGGCACTGGAGGCGGGCCACCTGGAATGACCCGATGTTCTTGCTCGAGGGTGCCCAGGATCTCATTCGCCCGCTCCACCACACTGAGGGGGAGGCCGGCGAGTTCGGCGACATGAATGCCGTATGACCGATCCGTGCCTCCCGGTTCGAGCCGATGAAGGAATACCACGGTATCCCCCGTCTCACGAACCGCCACATTCAAGTTCCGGGCGTGTTCGAGTCGCTCCGGCAGCTGCATGAGTTCATGGTAGTGCGTCGCAAACATCGTCTTGCATCCGACAACATCGTGGAGGAACTCGGATACGGCCCACGCGATCGCAACGCCGTCGTAGGTGGACGTTCCGCGACCAATCTCATCGAGCAACACCAGGCTTGCTGCCGTGGCGTTATGCAGGATGGCGCTGGACTCACTCATCTCGACCATGAAGGTCGATTGCCCCTGCGCCAAGTTGTCGCTCGCCCCCACCCGGGTGAACAATCGATCCACCACCCCAATGCTCGCCCCGCTTGCGGGCACAAAGGACCCCATTTGGGCGAGCACGACGGCGAGCCCAATTTGCCGCAGAATGGTCGACTTGCCCGCCATATTGGGTCCCGTGACCAGCAGCACGCGCTCCACCTGGTCGAACCGCACGTCGTTGGGGATGAACTCCTCCCGTGACATCATGCGTTCGATTACCGGATGTCGGCTCTCTCGGAGCGTGAGATCGAACCCGGATGTGATCTCAGGGCGCACGTAACGGCATTGGATGGCCACCTCCGCCAATCCCGCCCAGACATCGACCCGTGCCAGGGCGCGTGACGTATGCTGGATCCGGGCGGTGGCGGCTCCTACCCGCTCGCGCAATTCGCGGAACAGGTCGGCCTCCCGGGTCCCGACCCGCTCCTCCGCACTGAGGACTTTAGCCTCGTAGTCCTTCAACTCCGGCGTGACGAACCGTTCGGCGTTTGCCAGGGTTTGACGGCGTTCGTAATGCGCGGGAACGCGCGATGCGTGGGCTCTGGTGATCTCCAAGTAGTACCCAAAGACCTTGTTGAACCCGACCTTGAGAGTTGGGATGCCGGTCTGCTCGCGTTCCCGAGTCTGGAGCTCGGCGATGTATTGCTTGCCCCCATCACGCAGCGATCGCGCTTCGTCTAGCTCAGGATCGTACCCACTCCGGATGACTCCTCCGTCGGTCAAGTTTGCCGGCAGGCGTGGTTGGAGTGCGGCGGTGAGTTCCTCGGCCAGGTCTCCCAAGAGGTCGAATTCCTGAACGATCTCGGTCAGCGCCCGGCTCTTGTCGCGACCGCTGAGCGCCGTAAGTGTCTTCAGTCCACCCGGAAGCTGGAGGAAGGAATCTCGGAGAGCACCCAGCTCTCGTGGCGTGGCCCGGCCGGATGCGGCGCGGCCCGCCAGCCGTTCGAGGTCACGCACCCCGTCCAGGTTTTCCCGAAGGCTCGCCCGTCCTTGGCCGTCCTGCGTGAGGACCTCCACCGCATCGAGGCGCTCACGGATGGCCAGTTGACCACGTAGCGGTGAGAGCAGCCATTGCCGAAGCAGCCGTGCTCCCATCGGCGTCGTGGTTCGATCGATGATCTCGCGCAGGGTCACGCCACCCGCTCCCGCACGGAGCGGTTCCACCAATTCCAGGTTTCGTCGCGTCATGTCGTCCAACCACAGGTGGGCGTCGCTGCGTCGGACCGTGGGACGGCCGAGGTGCGGTAATCCGCCGGGTTGGAGCTCGCCCAGATAGCGTAAGAGGGCGCCCGCCGCCCCTATCATGAGATCATCCTCGGGCCCGAGGCCAAGGCCGTCGAGCGAGGCCAACCCGAAGCGACGAGGCAACTCTTCGCGAGCCAGATTGGCATCGAACTCCCAGCCCTCCCGTTCGGTACGCAGGGCGCCATTGCCTTGGGGTAGGGCCAGGTCCCGGGGGAGCACGATTTCGGCGGGAGCAAGCCGTCCAAGCGCTTCCTCATACCCCGCCCGGGGAACGATCTCGAGCAGGAACTCCCCGGTGCTCAGATCGATAGCGGCAATCCCGACGCGCTCTCCGTCGCTCGAAAGCGCCAGCAGGAAGTTGTTGCGATCTCCCGGCAGCCAGCCGTCATCGAGTACCGCGCCGGGAGTCACCGTTTCGACGACTTCGCGCTTGACGAGCCCCTTGGTGGTCTTGGGATCCTCAACTTGTTCGCAGATGGCGACACGGTGCCCCTGGGCCAGAAGCCGACGCACATACTCACCGGCAGCCTTCACCGGGACGCCGGCGAGCGGCACGCCGTCACCCCGCGATGTTAGCGTGATGTTAAGTAGGCGAGCGCCGAGTTGCGCGTCCTCGAAAAACATCTCGTAGAAATCCCCCATGCGAAAAAATAGGATCGCATCGCGATGCTGCGACTTGATCTTCTGATACTGCTGCATGAGGGGCGTCCCTCTGTGAACGGCCGTCTGCTCGGTCACGGTTTGTGGACCACGAAAGGTTCCCCGCCAATCTCGCGTTTGATGCGCTCAACGGCGACCAGCGCACCAGCCCGATCGGCGAACCGACCCACCCGCACCT
>JABDII010000151.1 GCA_013003805.1 Gemmatimonadales bacterium | reverse complement strand
GACCGACCCTGGTCTCGGAATAGGGGTGGCTCTTGAGATGCTCGATGAATGCGAGCGCCTCGTAGACGCCGGGCAGGTCCTCGCCTGGGATACCGAGCCCACGCGTGGCGCCTAGGCCTACGCCAATGAAGATCGCGTCGAAGTCTCGCTCGAGTTCGGCCAAGGCTACGTCCCGCCCGACCGTGACGCCGGTCTGTATGTCCACGCCGAGCGCCACGACCATATCGACTTCGGCAAGCGAGATGTCGGGGCGCATCTTGTACTCGGCGATCCCATAGGTATTGAGGCCGCCGGCCTTGGGCTTCGCCTCGAACACAGTGACCGCATGGCCCGCTCGGCGGAGGTCCTGGGCGCACGACAGGCCGGCCGGCCCCGCGCCCACGATGGCGACCGACTTCCCGGTGGCTGCACCGGGCTCGAACAGCCTCAGGTCGTGTTCCAGGGCATAGTCCGTTGCGTGTCGTTGGAGCAGCGCGATCTTGATCGGCTGCTCATCGCGCGCGTTCAGGACGCAGGCCCCTTCGCACAAAACCTCGACCGGGCAAGCCCGGGCACAGGAGTGTCCCATCGGATTGGCGTCGAGAATCACCCGGGCCGACCCCCGCATATTGTCCGTTGCGATCTTCTTGATGAAGGCCGGGACGTCGATGTGGGTCGGGCACGCGTGAGTGCACGGCGCATCGAAGCAATAGAGGCACTTGGATGCCTCGAGCAGTGCCGCATCAGGCGTGAGTGCTGGTGCGATGTCAGCGAACCGCCGTTCGAGCTCCTCGTCCGGGAGCGGTGGCAGGAGATCAGTCATCGACGGTAACTCCGGAGACAGGAGCGGTAGCTGGAGACGGGATAGGAACGTCGCCCGCCACCTTCATTCCGATCACATACACCAAGGCAGCGATGGCGAAGCCAACGAACCAGGCCCAGTCATAGATCCCTTGCATCAGCGACGAAACTTCGACCACCTCGAGGGCACCGAGGAAGCCCGGGATGTTCGGCGCGACGCCGAGCACCAGGGCCACCATGGCGACCCAGTTGACACCGCGGTGGTATGCGTAGATACCGTCCCGCTGGTAGAGCGCCTCGACATCGAGACGGTGTCGCCGCAGCAGGAAGTAATCGGTGATCATGATGCCCGCGACCGGCCCAAGTAGCGCCCCGTAGCCGATGAGCCAGGTGAAGATGTACGCCGCGGCATCGCTGTAGAGGCGCCACGGCATCATCAGGATGCCGATGATCGCCGTGATCAAGACACCAGTTTTGAACGAGATCTTGGTCGGCGCAACGTTGCTGAAGCCATTGGCCGGTGCCACCACGTTGGCCGCGATGTTGGTGGTCAAGGTGGCGACGGCCAAACCGAACATGGCGATGATGACGGTGATAGGCCCACCGATTCGCGACATGAGCTCGACAGGGTCGGCAATGCGCGTCCCGAAGATCACCACAGTAGCGCTCGTGACCGCGGCACCGATGAAGCTGAACAGGGCCATCGTGGCCGGCAGCCCAAGGGCCTGACCGACGATTTGGTCGCGCTGCGATTTGGCGTAGCGCGAGAAATCGGGTATGGACAATGCCATCGTCCCCCAGAACGCCACGGCAGAGGTGAGCCCCGCTCCGAACACGGCCGTCACCCCGGCGTGGGTCTCCCCCGTCGCCGGGGGGTTCACCAGCATGGGACCGAGCCCGCCGGAGCGGATCCAGGCCCAGGCGAAGAGGGCGATGCCCACGGCCAGGAGGAACGGCGACCCGTAGGTCTCGAGGAATTTGATGGATTCCATGCCCCGCAAGGCGATCCAAAGATTGATGGCCCAGAAGAACATGAAACACAGAAACTCGCCGGTGCCCAGGCCCATCCACCCGGGCAGGATCGCGGGCAGCGCGGCAATCCCTGGCCACATCACCTCCAGCAGCTTGAAGATCGCAAAGCCACCGATCCAGGTCTGAATCCCGAACCAGCCGCACGCGACGACGGCGCGAAGGAGGGCCGGGACGTTGGCGCCGAACACGCCGAACGAGGCCCGCGTGAGCACCGGAAACGGGATCCCGTAGCGGGTACCGGCGTGGGAGATGAGCGCGATCGGAATGAGCACGATCAGATTCCCGAGCACGACCGACCCGACCGCCGCCTGCCAGGTCCACCCACGAGCCACCAGACTCGACGCCAACGTGTAGGTCGGGATGGTGATCGCCATCCCGACCCAGAGCGCCGCCATGTTCCACAGGCTCCATGTCCGCTGGCTCTCGTCGACCGGCAGAAGATCGGCGTTCGCGAGCCGAGCGTCCGCCGCGAGATTCTGCGGGGCGGAAGCGCTCACTTTACTTCCGCGAGTGCCAGGTTCATGCGCCTCACACCCTCATCGATCTCACTCTCGCTCACGAGCATCGACGGGGCTAGCCGGATGACGTTGCCATAGAGGCCGCCCTTGCCGATCAGGAGTCCGTGTCGCTTGGCTGCCTCGTGGAACTGGGCCGTCCGACCCGGCGACGGCTCCTTGCTCTTGGAGTCCTCAACCAGCTCGATGGCCTGCATCAAACCCATACCGCGGACGTCTCCGATGAACTGGTATTTCTCCCGCAATCCCTCCAAGGCCTGGCGAAGCTGGGCGCCGCGCTCGGCGGAGCGCTGTGGAACGTTCTCTTCCTCCATGGTCTCGAGCGTCGCCTCCGCCGCCGCCATGGAGATGGGGTTGCCTCCGAAGGTCGAAAGCGAGAGCCCGGTGAAGGCATCGGCCACCTCGTCCGTCGCGATCGTCGCTCCGACCGGGAATCCGTTGGCGATGCTCTTGGCGAACGTCATGATCTCGGGCTCGACACCCCAATGCTCGATCCCGCACCAGTGCTCGCCCGTGCGTCCAAATCCAGTCTGGACCTCATCGCAAATGAACACGCCGCCGTACTTGCGCACGATCCCCACCGCAATCTCGAAGTACTCCTTGGGTGGTGTGATGAAGCCCCCGACCCCCTGAATCGGTTCGGCCATGAACGCGGCCGGCTTCCCGCTGGTCGAAGTCCGGATCAGTTCCTCGAGATCGTGGGCACACTTCACCTCGCAGGACGGATAGGTGAGCCCGAGTGGACACCGGTAGCAGTACGGCGAGAGCCCGTGCTTGATGCCGGGAACCTGGGCGGGGATGAGGCGCCAGGGGCTGTGACCCGTGATGGCGATGGCCTGGAGGCTCCGACCGGCGTAACTATGCCGGAGGACGATGATCTCCTGGCAACCGGTGTAGATCTTGGCTAGGAGAATGGCGGTTTCGTCGGCCTCGGTGCCGCTGGTGGAAAAGAAGCTCTTCTTGAGCTTGCCCGGGGTGATGCTCGCGAGTCGTTCCGCAACACGCACCTGCTCCCGGGTGGCGTAGAGCGTCGAGGTGTGTTCCAGCCGTGCGATCTGCTCCTGCACTCGCCGCACCACGTTCGGGTGACTGTGCCCGACGCCCAGGGTGACGATTCCGCCGAAGAAGTCGAGGTATTCCCGGCCATCGGCGTCGCGTACGCAACAGCCCAGGCCTTCGGTCAGGACGATCGGCTCTTCGTAATACGTAGCGACACACGGGAAAAGGAACTCTTTGTGCTTGGCGCGGACGGTAGCGGAATCCATGAGCGATCCGGTGCAAGGGTGAGAAACGAAAGAAAGCAGGAGAGTAGGGCCTTAGGGGGTAGGAGGGGGCCTACGTCCCACTGTCCCACATCCTACCTACGGCAGTTGCACCACCATGTCCTCATAGGTCTCCGGTCGGCGGTCGCGATAGAACTGCCACGTCCGCCGCACCTCTTCGATCATGTCGAGATCCATCTCGGCGACGATGAGTTCATCGCGGTCTTCACTGCCCTCGGCAAGGACGTTGCCCCGCGGATCGACGAAATAACTCGTCCCGTAGAACTCACCGATGTTCCACGGCGCCTCCGTCCCCACCCGATTGATGCATCCCATGAAGTACCCGTTCGCGACCGCGTGCGCCGGTTGCTCGAGCTTCCAGAGATATTGGGACAATCCCTTGACCGTAGCGGAAGGGTTGAACACGATCTCGGCGCCGCCCAATCCGAGCAGGCGAGCCCCTTCGGGGAAGTGACGATCGTAGCAGATGTACACCCCGATCGTCGCGTAGCGAGTCTTGAAGGTCGGGTAGCCCAAGTTCCCGGGCTTGAAGAAGAACTTCTCCCAGAAACCTGAAGTATGAGGAATATGGTTCTTCCGGTACTTGCCCAGGTACGTT
>JABDII010000143.1 GCA_013003805.1 Gemmatimonadales bacterium | reverse complement strand
CGCTGATGGCGCTGGAGGTGAGCGACACGTCCATGTCTGTGCGCCTTCTGCGTTTTCGGTCCGAGTCGTTTAACGGATCTGCGTTTGAGCTGCGCGCTCATACGAGGGATTGACCGAGTCCAGCGGTCCCCGCTCCTTACTCCCTCTCAGGACGCTGCAGATGCTTAGGATTGCGCAATCCGGGCGTAGGATCGGATCGAGGCCTGCTTGGGTCGCGTCATTCCTTAGGGATGCCAAAACAACCGGCTTTCACGTCGTAGCGCTCAGCCACCACGATTTCGCCATCTTCCGACAGATAGCTCGGCGCACTCACGCGGAAAACACACAGACTCCCGGAACTCCGAAACGCATAGGCTGACGTGCCGGGTCCGTCCGCCGCATACCGGAAGTCCTCAAGCCAGCCCGAGGCCGCCAGGCGGCTTCGGATTCGATCGCCGGGGTTCCGCGCCTCATCGATCGAAGCCGTCGGACCCGAGGCAACGACCCTGCACGCGGGTCTCCACCGGCGACTCGGCTCGTCGAGCACCGTTCCGTCGAATCGCTCGGTGTCCCACCCGGTTACTTCACCGACCAGCGCCCCAATCGTCTCGCACGCCGCGCGCACTTCGGGAGTGACGAGTCGGATGTCCGCTCCCGCCGTCGGCTGCGCCAGAAACCACTCGACCAGGTCGGCGTTGTCGACGAAGGACCAGGTGTGGGGCGACGAGCCCTCATTCACTCCCTCCCGCGCTCGATGGGAGGTCTTGAGCTCGGCCCGCTCGTTGCCTTGGAGCCTGAGCTCGTTCACCAACGCTGCCAAGTCGATGGAATTCATGCCGTAGTAGTCCTTACGGCGATTGCGGATCCACCAATCGACGTCCGGCTCGTGATAGGCCCGGAGTGGTACATCGCGCAGATGCACCGCGTTCCCGCCACGCCCGCTCGGCGCCGAGTAGACGAAGGGTGAGTGCTGGACGTAGCGATCGAATTGCTCGTCGGGGCTACCGCCCAGGTTGGTTTCCAGGAGGTAGCTCACCCACCGGCCTTCATCGGCGGCCGTGGGATGGAAGTCCCGGCGAATGGCACGCTGCTCCGCCCGCCAGAGCCGCACCATGTCGAGCGGCGCATCCACCACCGCCACGGCGGAGGGAGCGATCCAGAAATCACCCCGGTGCTGCCTGAGGAATACGGCGAGCTTGAGCGCTCGGGTGCCGCCCAAGGACAGGCCGGCGAAGTAGAGCGGCAGGCCCTCGAGTCCGCGCGAATGGAGGACGCCTTGGATGCGGTCCGCCACGGCCAGCAGGGTTGCGTCATCAAAGTAGAAGTCCAGCGGATTCCCGGTGGTGAGGCGGAGGATGCCGACACGACGCGTCAACGCCTCGTGGTCGAACGTCCCCGCGGGCGGCATCCCCTCCGAAACGGCGACCCGCCACCCGTCGAAGAACACCGTTATGCCAACCGGTTCTGCGCCCTCCGGCAGGATCAGGGTGTGGCCCTTGTCGGTCAGTTCGATGGCACGCTCCGGCTCCGGGCCGATCCTGAGGAGGCCGGGGACGTGCTCGTATTGCTCGACGACTACCTGCCCACTGACTACCGTCGGAACAACGATCAGGCCAACCACGCCGAGGAGTGCCTGCCGTCGTCTCATGAGAAGTTGTAGTCCTCGACGTCGCACACCGGTCGATACCCCATGCGCTGATAGATCGCGTTGGAGGTGGGATTGGCCAGGTCGGTGTAGAGGAAACAGAATCGCCGACCCTGGTCCAGGTAGTGCTGGCTCAGGGCCGCGACACAGGTGGACGCGTAGCCCCGTCGCCTCGCCTCGGGGGGAGTGTACACGAATCCGACGCGGATCCCACTGGGCGTCTCCGCCATTCCCGCAGCCATGGACACGGGGTCGCCATCCTCCGCCTCCCAGAAGAAGAGCCTCCCCTCTTCGATCAAACGCCGAGCAAGCGGGTTGGGATCTCCACCCCAGACCCCCGTGTCGCTGGTGAACGCCTGGATCCATTCCATCGGCAACTCGAGGTCCTGCGTGGTCGCCCGGCGCATGCGGCCTGGAGCGGGGGTCGTGGGAGGCACCACGCGATCCAGCTGGAAGATCCGCATCCGCATCCCGACCTCGAACCCGACGCCGAGCTTGGCGCTCCATCGCTCGGCGAAAGGTCGCGCTGCCGACGCGGGACCCATGACCGCCGGGAGCGACGAGTAGATGGTCGCTACCTCATCCACGAGCAGTGGAACGGCTGCTTCCGGCATCCGGGTCAGGCCGAACTTGAAGGGTGGGGTCCGGAAGGCGCAGCCGGCGACGCCTACCGGTCCCTCGATCGTGGCGAGGAGGATGGGTTCTTCGTAGTTGTGACTGCCCGACTCGAGCTGATGGGCGATGCTCAGGATGAGGTTATGCTCGGCCTCGGCCTGGAGCAGCCACGATTTCGCCCGATCGAGGAATGATGCCGCGGCAGTGAACCGCCGGATCTGCCAAT
>JABDII010000129.1 GCA_013003805.1 Gemmatimonadales bacterium | reverse complement strand
GCCTGGCAGGGGGCCGGGATCGAAGACGGTGGTGCTCCACAGACGAAAGAACGCGAGGGCGCCGCGGCGGACCCATGGAAGCTCGGCCGTGAGTCGCAACCCCGGACCGCCTGCGAAATTGCTGAGCGGCTCTCCTTGAGAGAAGATCTGCCCTCCCACGTGGAACCAGTGCCCCTGAACATCGACAGACAGATAGGGAAGCGGCGTTACCCGGAGCAGGATCCCTGCGTCGAACACCTCGCTGTTCATGGGTCTGTTGAGCGCCTGCCAATTGAGAAAGAACTCGGCTTCGACACGTTCCCGACGCTCGATCCATTGAAAACCATATTCGATCGGCCGAGTTATCTCGAGCGTCGTCACCTGGAGCGGCTCGAGCAGGCCGTGGCGGCCCTCGGTCTCGAGCATGCCCAGCACACCGAGGGAGTGCTCGGTCCGGTAGCGGAACGACAAGATTGGCTTCACCGATGGGAGAAACTCGTCACTGCCACTCGGCTGATCGGCGAATACCCCCGCGCGCACTTCGGTACGTTGGCTCGTCTTCAACCGCAAGAAACTCTTGAATTGCCCGCCGAGGAGCGTCTCTCCCTCGCGAAAGGGAGTGAAGAATTCCGTGTTGTCACCATAGAACGTGAATTCGTTTCGCCAGACGAGGCGCTGGGCCAACACCGGTAGCGCCGCCAGGAGGCTGAGCAGGGTCGCCAGCAAAAACGTCCGCGTGGTGGTTCCGTTGATTCCGTGGGTCATGCAGCGGGGAGGCGTCAGTGTTCCGTGCGGCAAAAGCGGTGAACGAGGCGATCCAAGATACCAGAGGCGGCGATGAACTCCCGAATCGGCAAGGACTCATTGGGCGTGTGGGCCACGGCGATGGAACCTGGACCAAACACGACGCACTCGAGCCCCGCGTGCTGCAGCCACCCAGCGTCGGTGGCGTAGGACACACTATCGGCGCCGCTCCCCTGCCCCTCCTCACAAACTGCCTGGTAGATTTCCGCGCGCTGGTCGAGGAGCAGTGCGGGGCTCTCGCTCGTGAGTCGCAGCTCGAACGGTGTATCGTCCAGTGCGGCACCAAGGGAACGCGCGAGGTGGTCCTGGATCGCTGGGATGTCGATCCCCGGCAAGACACGGACGCCAAGGGCGATCGCGCACCGATCCGGAACGACGTTCACCGCCGTGCCGCCTGCGATCCTACCGATGTTGAGGGTGAGGTACGGCGCGTCGGGAAAATGGAGCCCAGTGTCCGGCCGCTCGTCCCTCCACCGGTCTCGTAACGTGCCCAGTGCCACTATCGCACGCCCAGCCTGCTCGATGGCGTTCACGCCCAGGTGAGGATAGCCACTGTGTGCGCTCGTGCCGTGAAAGTCGACTCGGAACTCGAGGTGTCCCTTGTGCGCCCGCACCGCCGTGAGCGACGTCGGTTCGCCAACGATGGTGCGCCGTGGCAGTTGCGAACGATCGGACCATGATTGCATGAAGTGCTTTGCCCCCACGGTCCCGACTTCTTCATCATAGCTCAGGAGGAGCACCAAGGGGCGCCGCAGCGCCGCTGCTCCGAGCTGTGCCGCCCGGTTGATGGCGAGGGCCAGGAACCCTTTCATGTCGCACACCCCACGCGCCACGTAGGCGTCCCCGCGCTCGACCAGGCGGAACGGGTCCGAATCCCATTCCGCCGGATCCGCCGGGACCACGTCCATGTGTCCGGAGAGCACGAGTCCGTCTCGCCGCTCCGGATCGGTCTCGGGGCCGACGAAGACGACCAGGTTGGTCTTCTCGCCATCGGGTGATGGGTTGCGTCGGATCCGAACGCCGGGCCGATCCAGATAGTCGCAGATGAAGTCTGCGATCGGCAGGTTGCTGTTCCGGCTGGTCGTGTCGAATCCAACCAGCCGGGCCAAGAGCTGGCCGTCAGTAAGCAGGGCGGTCACGCCTACAGTCTGCCCGAAAAGCCGTGATGCGACAAGGGGGGAGGAAGTGTATACTTTCCCGCCATGTCAACCGATGCTCCCGGTTCAGTGACCCTGGGCCTCATTCAGATGCGCTGTGGGCTCGACCCGACGGCGAATCTCGAGACCGCGCTCGGCCGAATCCGGGCGGCGGCCGACCGGGGCGCACAGGTCATTTGTCTCCAAGAACTCTTCCGCTCGCAGTACTTCTGCCAGACGGAGGATCACGCCCACTTCGCGCTGGCGGAGCCGATCCCCGGTCCATCCACCGAGGCGATCGCACCGCTCGCGAAGGAGCTCGGCGTGGTGGTAGTGGCATCGTTGTTCGAGAAACGGGCGGAGGGCCTCTACCATAACACCGCCGTCGTCATCGACGCGGATGGGACAGAGTTGGGTAGCTATCGGAAAATGCACATTCCGGATGACCCCAGGTATTTCGAGAAGTTTTACTTCGCTCCGGGAGACTTGGGATTCCGTAGCTGGGACACCCGCTACGGCTCTATCGGTGTCTTGGTCTGCTGGGATCAGTGGTACCCGGAGGCCGCGCGACTCACAGCCCTCCAGGGAGCCAAGGTCCTGTTCTATCCCACAGCGATTGGCTGGCTACCGGAAGAGCAGGACGAGTTTGGCGCGGCACAGCAGTCGGCATGGGAGACCATCCAACGGTCCCACGCTATTGCCAACGGCGTCTACGTCGCGGCGGTCAATCGCGTCGGCCACGAAGGCGCAGCCGACGGGGGCATCGAGTTCTGGGGAGGAAGCTTCGTGACCGATCCCTACGGTTCAATTCTCCAACGCGCTGGCCAGGACGAAGACATCCTCATCGTGCCGTGCGATCTGACCGCGTTGGGAACCGCCCGCACCCACTGGCCGTTCTTGCGCGATCGGCGGATCGACGCGTACCAAGGCATCACCAAACGGTATTTGGATTGACCCGGCCGGCGGAGCTCGGCTTCCACATGCCCCCGGAGTGGGCCCCGCACCGCGGCACGTGGTTGAGCTGGCCGCACCGGGAATCCTCTTGGCCTGGAAACTTCGACGCCATTCCCAGCGTCTTCGGCGCCGTGGTCCAGGCGCTGGCCCCTCACGAGGAAGTCCACATCAACGTGATCGGCCCGGAGATGGAAGCGGAGGTGCGGCACATTTTGGCTGAATGTGGAGTCCCAGCCGGGAGCATCCACTTCTACCACCATCCAACCAACGACGCGTGGTGCCGGGACCACGGCCCAATCTTCGTCCAGCGCGTGCACGACGGACGGGTCGAGGAGGCGCTCGTCGACTGGGGATACAACTCGTGGGGCAACAAGTACCCGCCGTTCGATCTCGATGACGCAATTCCGGCCCGGATTGGAGAGGCGTTCGGCATCCAGGTCTTCCAGCCGGGAGTCGTGCTGGAAGGCGGGTCCATCGATGTGAATGGGGACGGCACCTTGCTGACGACCGAGGCGTGCCTGCTCAACCCCAACCGGAACCCAGACCTGTCGCGTGAGGAGATCGAGCGACACCTCCGCGAGTACCTCGGTGTAGTCAAGATCCTCTGGCTAGGCGACGGGATCGTTGGGGACGATACCGACGGACATATCGATGACATAGCGCGATTCGTGAACCCGATGACCGTCGTCGCCACGGTCGAAGACGACCCCCGCGACGAGAATTTCGAGGCCTTGCAAGAGAACCTTCGCCGGCTCGAGGGGATGACCGACCAGGACGGCCGACCGCTTCGGGTGGTCCCCCTCCCCATGCCGCCACCGGTCT
>JABDII010000112.1 GCA_013003805.1 Gemmatimonadales bacterium | reverse complement strand
GGTCTGGAGCTCGCCCTGCTGCTCCAGCAGGGCCGTCATCTCGTCATCCGACATCGGCTCGGCGAACCGGGCGCTGATCGCCTCGAACTCGGTGAGGAGCGCTCGGGTCGAGGCTACGGCCTGCTCCACATTCTCACGCACGGTCTTGGTGGCATCGAGTTCCGGTTCCTGTGGCAGGAAGCCGATGCGAATGTCGGGTGCGGGCCGGGCCTCACCGATGAAGTCGGGATCGACGCCGGCCATAATGCGAAGCAGGGAGCTCTTCCCGGCGCCGTTGGCCCCGAGGACGCCGATCTTGGCGCCGGGGAAGAAGGCCAGATTGATGCCCTTCAAGATCTCGCGCTTCGGCGGAACGACCTTCCGCAGGTCGACCATCGTGAAGATGTACTGGTGTTTGGTCATGGGCGGGAAAATAGAGGCGCCGTGCTCCACGCGGAAGCAAAGCGATTCAGGGTGCCTCGCGGAGCTTCAACAGATACTATTCTATCTTACGCGTTCCTCAGTAGGAGAAAGCATGTCACGTCTGGTCCTCCCAGCCCTGATCATCATCCCTCACGTTTTTCTTCAGGCTCAAGCGCGCCCGGCGTGCGACCCGGACAACGGGGGCCTCATCCTGCCCGACGGCTACTGTGCCCTCCTGGTGGGCGAGCGGCTCGGCTCGGTCAGGCATATCGTCGTGGCAGACAACGGCGACATCTATGCTGGTGTCCGAGGCCGGGGCGGTGGCGGCCTCCTGGCCCTGCGCGACACCGACGGCGACGGTCGAGCAGACATGACGCGCACGATCGGTCGTGCCTCGGGAACGGGCGTGGCACTTCACGGCGGCTACCTCTACTTCGCGCCCAACGACCGAATCGTGCGCTACCGGCTCGAGCCCGGAGCCCTGGTGCCCACCGATCCACCCGAAACCGTGGTCAAACGCCTGCCCACCGGCGGGCATGGTGCCAAGACAATGGCGTTCGGCTTGGACGGAGCACTCTTCGTAGACTTTGGATCACGCAGCAACAGCTGCCAGGCGCAGGATCGGAGCGCGCGGTCGCCGGGGCGCTTCCCCTGCACTGAGCTGGAGGATCGGGCCGGCATCTGGCGGTTCGATCCCAGTATCCTGAATCAGCGACCGGCGGACGGGACGCGTTGGGCCACCGGCCTACGAAACCCGATGGCGTTGGCGGTTCATCCGGAAACGGGCCAACTCTTTTTCGCCTCGCACGGTCGCGACCAACTGAGCGGCAGCTGGGGATTCACCGCGGAGCAGAACGCGGAGAATCCTGCCGAAGAGTTTGGTGTGGCCGCCCAAGGCGACGACTACGGCTGGCCTTACTGCTACCACGATCCTCAAACGAACACCAAGGTCCTGGCGCCTGAGTATGGCGGTAACGGCGCCATAGTGGGTCGGTGCGCCCCGATGAAGGATCCGCTCATCGGCTTCCCGGCCCATTGGGCGCCCATGGCCTTAGCCTTCAACACTATGTCCGCCCTGGGTCCCGAATACCAGGGCGGGGCGTTCCTTGCCTTCCACGGATCGTGGAATCGGGCCCCGTTGCCGCAGGAAGGGTTCCGTGTGGTCTACATTCCGTTTGCGGATGGAAGACCCACCGGTGAATATTCGACGTTCGCGACCGGCGCCGGCGGGCGGACCAGTATTCGACCATCCGGTGTCGCGATGGGTCCCGACGGATCGCTCTACATTGCAGCGGACCGAAATCGAAAGATCTGGCGGGTGATGAGGGAAGACAGGCGGTAGGGTGGTAGGGTCGTACACATGTCGATGGAGGGTCTTGTGAGGCGTTTGAGTCTTGGGTTGTTGGCGGCCGCGCTTGGGTGTGGGCTCGCGGCGGGTGCGTTGAGTGCCCAGGAGCCGCTCGAGGTCGGAACCGTCGCCCCGGAGTTCGCCCTCGTGGGGGCGACCCGTGAGGGCGTGCTCCCGGATACGGTGCGCTTGAGTGACTTCGCCGGGAAGACGGTGGTGCTCGCGTTCTTCTACCGGGTCAGGACCCCTGGCTGAACTATCCAAATGAAAGCGTACCGTGATCAGTACGCGACACTATTCAACGACGGCGAGGATGTGGTCCTGCTCTCGATCAGCGCCGACCCGGCAGAGGCGCAAGCATCCTGGGCCAAGGACGAAGGGTTCCCCTTCACCTTCCTGAGCGACCCCGGGGGTCACGTCGGCCGGCTGTACGGCGCCCTGAGCCGAAGTGGCCGCACCAACAACCGGAACCTGTTCGTGGTTGCTCCCGGCGGGACAATCGCATACCGGCAAATTCCATTTCGCGAGGTGGACCCGACGGCCTATTCCGAGCTGGAGGAAGCCGTCGACGCCATCGCGGTCAGCCGCGACCACGAGGCCGAGGAAGGGTAGGGATTAACCGGGACGGGATCACGTCTCCAAGCGTTGGAGCACGCGGGCCAGTTGACCCAGGTCCCCATCGATCTCAATGGGCCGGTTCGCCTTCGGGGGGACCGGCTCACTCGTTTGGTGATACGCGAGCAACAGTTCAGGGTCCTTGAGGATGTGGCCGGTGAGCACCGCGACCACCCGTTGATCGAAACCGATTACCCCGTCGCGGACCAGCCGTCGCACGCCGGCGACAGACGCTGCGCTGGCAGGCTCGCAGCCGATGCCGGCCACGTCGATCACCGCCTTGGCCTCGAGGATCTCCTCGTCTGACACGGTCGTCACGACGCCGTCGGTGTCTCGGATCGCTCGGACGGCACGATCGTAGGAGGCCGGATTGCCGATCCGGATCGCGCTCGCGATGGTGTCGGGCACGACCTCGTGACGCGTCGCGAACCCGTCGCGAAAACTCTGCGCAAAGGGAGCCGCGCCCTCGGCCTGGACGGAGGCGATTCGAGGACGTCGCTCAATCAAGCCCCACGCAATTGCCTCCTCCAAGGCCTTTCCGAATGCAGCGGTGTTGCCAAGGTTGCCGGCCGGGACGACCAGCCAGTCCGGCGGCGACCACGCGAGTTGTTGCAGCAGCTCGAACACGATCGTCTTTTGGCCCTCGATCCTGAACGGGTTGATCGAGTTCAGGAGATACACGCCGAGCTCCGCGGCGGCCTGGTCTATGAGTGCAAGACAGCGGTCGAAGCCGTCCCGGACGAGCAACGTCGTGGCCCCATAGGCCAGCGCCTGGGCCAGTTTGCCTCCGGCGATTTGTCCCTGGGGCACCAGCACGAGACACGGAATCGCCGCCTGGGCGGCGTAGGCTGCGAGGGAAGCGGCCGTGTTCCCGGTCGACGCGCAGGCCACGGCACGCGGGTCGATCCGTCGTGCCTGCGTGATCCCTACTGTCATGCCCCGGTCCTTGAACGATCCGGTAGGATTGTGCCCCTCGTGCTTGAGGACGAGCCGGGCGACCTTTGCCCAGTGGCTGATCGATTCACGCTCGAGGAGTGGAGTATTGCCTTCGGGATGACTCAGGACCTCGAGGCCAGCCGATGGAAGGACCAGGTCCCGAAACCGCCAGACGCCCGACGAGGCAGGGGCCTGGAAGTCGGTCCGCCGGGCATCGAGTAACTGTCTGAGCTCTGAGCCGGTGGACGGCGGGGCGGCATGGATCACGTCGAGCAGCCCGCCGCAGTCGCACCGGGGCCTTGGATCGAGCTCGCCGAGCCGATCGCCACAGGCGATGCAGCATTGCCAACTCCTCCGAGATTCGGACGTCACCGACACACGATCACCTCAGGTTGCGGGTCGCGATCGATCAGACGCGCGCCCGCCAGGTCGGGCTGGGTCACCCGCGTGTGGGAGTTGATCCCGAGCGCACCGTAGGCATCTCCCATCGCGCGCGCCACACCGAGGGCCAGAGCTTCCGTGGCTGCGAATGCGAAAGCGGTCGGTCCGCTGCCCGAGATCGAACATCCGAGCGCGCCGGCCAGAAGGGCGGCCGCCTTGGCCTCGACGAAGCCGGGGAGCAGCGGCGCCCGCGCCGGTTCGGCAATGATGTCTACCAGCGCACGCCCCATGAGGTCGAGATCGTTGCTGGCGGAGCCCGCCACCAGTGCCGCCACGTGAGCCGCCTGTTTCAGTGCGACGTCACGAGGGATCTGTTGTGGGAGTCGGGCTCTGCCCTCCTCAGTTCGAAGCGTCTGATTGGGATGAGCCAGCACGATCCAGAGGTCGGGAGGGACCGGGATCGATATCACCTCCACCGGCTCGAGCGAACGGATCAACACCAGCCCTCCCAGGAGCGACGGGGCAATGTTGTCCGCGTGCCGGCCCGCCACGAGGGTCTCGGCGGTCAGGCAGGCCTGGATCATTTCGTTGGAACAGAGCGGCTGCCCGAGCACGGCATTGGCGGCAACTGCGCCGGCAACCGCCGAGGCGGCGCTCCCGCCCTGCCCGCCGGCGAGCGGGAGCCCTTTCTGGACCCGCAATTCCATCCCGATGGCCTCGTTGGCGCCGGCCAGCCGGCACACCTCTCGGGCGGCGAGGGCTGCCGTGTGTCGCTCGGGGTCGGCTGGGAGTTCGGGATGGCCCGGGTCGAGAATCGTGACACCGGCTGCGCCGGTCCGTCTCACTGTGACGGTATCGCCCGCTCCCGCAACGGCGAGGCCCAGGATGTCCAATCCGGGTCCGACGTTGCCGATCGAGCCGGGGGCATAGGCCGTAGTGGAGGTCTTCGCATCGTTCATGTGTCGACGATACCGACAGACGGGGCGCCTGTCCATTCGAGTCGAAGCCCGCTCGCCAAGTGCTTCCTGGTGAAGGACCGCCTATACTTCGAACAGAGAGGACCATTGGTGCCAAAGTGGCTTCAGCCTTTCACCCTGCCTATATCGGGCTCACCCGAGCTCAATTTGGCGAGCGCGCCCGCCGCGCGCTCGCCTTGCTCGAGGACTGCCGGGCCTGTCCGCGCGACTGTGGCGTCAACCGGCTCGAGGACAAGTGGTCGGCGTGCAAGACCGGACGGCATGCCGTGGTTGGGAGTTATTTCCCTCACTTCGGTGAGGAAGGCTGCCTCCGTGGGTGGAACGGGTCGGGGACCATCTTCTTCTCACACTGCAATCTCCGGTGTGTCTTCTGCCAGAACTTCGATTTGAGTCAGGGGATTCGGGTCGATCGGGCACCCCAAGGCACGCCGCCCGAAGAACTCGCCCGGATGATGCTCGATCTCCAGGCCCGCGGGTGCCATAATATCAACTTCGTCACGCCCGAACACGTCGTACCACAAGTTGTTGAGGCGCTGGCCATGGCGGTCGATCTCGGGCTCAACTTGCCGATCGTGTACAACACGAGCGCCTACGACTCGCTCGAGAGCATCGCGCTCTTGGATGGAATCGTGGATATCTACATGCCCGACTTCAAGTTCTGGTCGGCAGAGCTGAGCCACACCTATCTCAAGGCGGACGACTACCCCGAGGTTGCGCGGAGTGTCATAGCGGCCATGCACCGGCAGGTCGGGCCGCTGGTTGTCGATGCCGATGGCCTGGCCCGGCGAGGCGTCCTGATCCGGCACTTGGTGATGCCGGGTTGCCTCGACGATACCCGCGCCATTCTCCGATGGATCGCGACGGAACTTGGTCCCGACAGCTATGTGAACCTGATGGATCAATACCGGCCGGCCGGGCACGTGAGCGGGGATCGGTATGCCAGGATCAACCGCCAGCTTGCTCCAGGGGAATTTCGCGAGGCCAACCACATCGCGCGTGAGGCGGGACTCACGCGATTGGACTCGCGGCGGCGCTGGCGATGAGAGGCTCCCTCGAGCGTTCGTGAATATTCTGTGAAATCTCTTCGAACGGATGCCCTCTACCCCTCGCATCAGATTTGATTTCCACTAGATTGATCAGCGCTTTTTCGACGTGAGAAATCCAAATGCGTATTGGTGTTCCGAAGGAAACCACCCCCGGTGAACGTCGCGTCGCCCTGGTTCCCGACACGGTCAGGCGCATGGTGAAGGCCGGCATCGAGATCGTGATCCAGCAGGGTGCCGGTGCGAACGCCGGCATCGGGGACGCGCTCTATACCGAGGCCGGAGCGACCCTGGCCGCAGACCCGGGAGCGACGTTCGGGCAGGCCGATCTGGTGCTCAAGGTCCAAGGGCCGACCCGAGAGGAAATCGGTCTCCTGAAGGAGGACGCGGCCATTGTGGGTTTGATGCAGCCGCCGGCTTCCGGGGAGCTATTCGCCCTCATGGCCGATCGCAAAGTCAGCGGGTTCGCGATGGAGCTGGTGCCACGCATCACCAAGGCCCAGTCCATGGATGCCTTGTCCTCTCAGGCAACCATCGCCGGCTACAAGGCGGTGCTGCTCGGAGCATCTCATCTTGGCAAGCTCCTACCGATGCTCACGACCGCGGCCGGGACTTTGGCTCCGGCGAAGATCTTCGTAATCGGTGCCGGTGTGGCCGGCCTCCAGGCGATTGCGTCTGCTCGCCGGCTGGGCGGTGTCGTCTCTGCGTTCGACGTCCGTCCCGTGGTGAAGGAGCAAGTGGAGAGTCTCGGCGCCGGCTTTGTCGAAGCTGAGGCGGTGAGCCAAGAGGCCGAGGATGCCGGGGGCTACGCGACGGAGCTCGCCGAGGAGCAGCAGCGGAAGGTGCTCGAGGCGATCGGCGGTCATATCCCTGGCATGGACGTGGTCATCACCACGGCGCAGATCCCCGGCAAGCCGGCCCCGCGGCTCATTACCGAGGCGATGGTGAAGAGCATGCAGCCAGGGTCGGTCATCGTTGATTTGGCGAGTGAAACCGGTGGGAATTGCGAGCTTACGCGCGCCGGCGAAACGGTCACGGCGCACGGCGTTGCCATTCTGGCTCCGGTGAATCTGCCGAGCTCGGTACCAATCCATGCCAGCCAGATGTACAGCAGGAACCTGTCGACCTTCGTCGACGCGGTACTCAAGGAAGGGGCGCTGCATATCGATCTCGACGATGTGGTTGTCGGTCCGATGTGCGTGGCCCATAACGGCGAGGTCCGATTCGGGAGAACGGTATGAGCGAAGGCATCGTACTGGGCATTGTGGTCTTCACCCTGGCGACGTTCCTAGGGTTTGAGCTAATCCATCGCGTGCCGCCCACCCTGCATACGCCCCTCATGTCTGGGTCGAACGCGATCAGTGGCATCACGATCGTGGGCGCCCTGATCGTGGCGGGTGGGGGCCATGGCTGGGTGTCGACGGCCTTCGGTTTCGGCGCGGTCGCATTGGCGATGATGAATGTGGTCGGGGGCTACACGGTGACCGATCGCATGCTCCACATGTTCAAGAAGAAACCGGAGGACAAGGACCAATGATTCCCTCCGGTCTCACCGCCCTGATCTACCTGGTATCCGCCAGCCTCTTCATTCTCGGGCTGAAGAAGTTGGGCCATCCGGACACGGCCCCGCGCGGCAACCAGCTCTCCGCCCTGGGCATGCTGCTGGCCATTGCGGTTACCCTGTTCAACCAGGACATCGTGTCCTTCTGGGTGATCATCGCCGGTGTCTTCGTAGGCTCGGCCGCCGGCCTCTGGATGGCGCGTGCGGTCAAGATGACCGCCATGCCCCAGATGGTGGCCCTGCTAAACGGCTTTGGCGGTGGGGCGTCAGTACTGGTCGGCGGCGCCGAATTCCTGAAGGCGGACTTGCTGGGGACCCAGCTTCCGGTCGATACCGACATCACCATCCAGCTGAGTCTCCTGATCGGTGCCGTGACCTTCACCGGCAGCATCATTGCCTTCGCCAAGCTCCAGGAGCTGATGACCGGGAAACCGATCACCTATCCGCTGCAGAAGGTCATGAGCTCCCTCATTCTCGTGGGAATCCTCGCATTGGCTGTGTACCAGGTGATTACCCCCGGAGCGCAGCTTGAGAGCTTCTATATCATCATCGGCGTCTCGCTGGTGTTGGGGGTGTTGTTCGTCATCCCGATCGGTGGGGCGGACATGCCGGTGGTCATTGCGCTCCTCAACTCGTATTCGGGGATCGCCGCGGCGATGACGGGGTTCGTGATCAACAACAGCGTGCTAATCATCGCCGGCGCGTTGGTGGGGTCATCGGGCATCATTCTGACCACCATCATGTGCAAAGCGATGAATCGGTCGCTCGGAAATGTGTTGTTCAGCGCCTTCGGATCGGTCACCGCCATCGGCCCCGGCAAGGGCGCCGAGGACCGTACAGTCCGGTCGATCACGGTCGAGGATGCGGCCCTGCAGCTGGCCTATGCACGGTTAGTGATCGTGGTTCCGGGCTACGGGCTCGCTGTCGCCCAGGCCCAGCACCAGGTGCGGGAATTGGCCGATCTCATTGAGAAGAAGGGTGGGGAAGTGAAGTACGCCATCCACCCGGTTGCCGGACGGATGCCGGGACACATGAACGTGCTCTTGGCCGAGGCCAACGTGCCATACGACAAGCTGTACGACATGGATCAGATCAATGACGAGTTTCCCCGGGCCGACGTAGCGCTCGTGATTGGGGCGAATGACGTGGTGAACCCGGCAGCTCGGAGCGACACGGCAAGCCCGATCTACGGTATGCCGATTCTCGATGTGGATGAGGCGCAGAGCATCATCGTCATGAAGCGCAGCATGAATCCTGGTTTCGCAGGCATTCAGAACGAGCTATTCTTCCATCCCAAGAACTCCATGCTCTTCGGCGACGCCAAGGCTTCGCTCACGGGCCTGGTGAACGAAGTCAAGTCTCTCTAGGAAGGAGCACCCGATGATCAGCCGCCCGCTCGTTGGCCTAGTGGCCGTTGGCCTCGCAGGCGTTCTGTCGCCCCTCCAGGGTCAGACTATGTGTGAGCTCTTTGAAGAACACATGTCCAAAATGGTCGTGGGGGCCTATGC
>JABDII010000062.1 GCA_013003805.1 Gemmatimonadales bacterium | reverse complement strand
GGCTGCACCAGCGGGTAGCGCGATTGAAAGCATTGCCGACACTCACCCCGCCGCGTGACCGGTGGCCCACCGTACGAGCGCAGGTGATGGCCGTCCGTCGTCGCCGGTTCGCCTGGAGCGGGGCCGGGACGTTAGCCCTGGCGGCGTCGATAGTACTCGTGATCTTGCTCAGCCCCGAGCCGCGGGTAACCCCAACGGTACCTGACCCTCAGGCCGAGCTCGAGGCGGCGATGCTCCAGTCGCAGCTGCTGGAAGAAGTCCTGATCGAATATGAGCCGGAGCGCCGCGTAACTGATGGCTACACCGCGCGGGTGGTGGCCGAACTCGAGGACCGCATTTCCGCCCTCGACCAGGAACTCCAGGTAATCCAGCTGACACCCGCTCCGACCGCCGATCGCGAATTGCTCCAGCTTTGGCGCCAACGGGTAGGATTGATGGACGCACTCGTTAACGTGCATCTGACACGTGCAAGCAATGTGGGACTCTGAGCCTAGGAGAAGTGAACGACGATGAGACGTGCGCTGCTTATGGCAACCGCAGCAGCGATCTTGGCTGGTCCGCTTTCCGCGCAGGAGCGGGATGATCTACGAAGATTGGAGCGTGCCCGCCGCAATCTTGTGGAGGCCGATTCCCTCTTCCGTGGGTACGTACAGTTTCTCGAACTTCGCCGATCCTATCTTGGCTTGAACGTGAATACCCGGACGACCGGTACCGATTCGATCGGGGCGCTGGTGCACTCGGTGTCGCCGAACGGTCCAGCGGACCAGGCTGGCATTCGGACCGGCGATATCATCACCTCGTTGAATGGGAATTCCTTGCTCGAGGAACTCGAGACCACAGACCGGAGGGCCGACGCGTCGTTGCCCGGTCTCCGGTTGATCGAGCTTACGGCGCAGTTGGATCCCAACGACACGGTAAGCGTCGAGTTTCGTCGTGGCACCGAAACCCGGCGCGTCGAGGTCGTGACCGCCCCACCGCCTTTCTTCGTGCGGACGTGGCGGACGCCGGAAGGCGGCCGGGGGTACGCTTTCGGCACCGACAGCTTCACGATCAGGCTCGACACTATCGACTTCAGTCCCGGGTCTGCAGGCCGTCTCGAGGGCCTGCAAGGGTTTCAGGATCGCATTCGCGATATGGCGTTCTTCCCACCGCTCTTTGACTTGGAGCTCGTGGCTCTGAACGCAGGACTGGGGGAGTACTTCGACACCACGGAAGGCGTGCTGGTTATCAGTGCACCCCGTGGCTCGAGGCTCAACCTGAAGGGTGGGGACGTGGTCCTCGCAGTCGATGGCCGAAAGCCCACCGGCCCAGGACACCTCATGCGGATCCTCGAAAGTTACCAATCCGATGAGACGATTCAATTCGCCATCATGCGCAGGCAACGCCGGCTCATGGTGACGGGAAGTCTGGGCGGCGTCGAGCGATAGATCTGGGTCGGTCCTGGTCTACGAGTTGCGAGGCCCTCCTGCACCAGTGCTAGGAGGGCCTCCGCGTAGCGGTGCTCCCGTCGCCACGGCCGAGGGGTGTATTCTTGGAGCGTGATTGGACGCCCCCTGCTTCCCCTGCTGCTTTCCGGCGTCGTGGTTGCTCCCGCTCCGGCCCAAGGACTCCCGGGCTACGGCCCGATCAATCCCATGGCTGCCTCTCGGAGCGGTCTCGAGTTCCAGCCCTACGTCGTCCCGTCCCCTGGCTGGCAGGTGGAGCTGTCGCTCGAGTACGCCAATTCGATCGAGCTGAACATCCTCGTCGAGGACACGGTGTATCTCCTCGATTCTGAACTCCTGCGGCTTGGCCTACGTGTGACCAAGGACCTTGGCCCACGCACCTTCGTCTTCGCCCGCGGGACCATGAACGGCAGCTACGACGGCTTCCTCGATGGCTTCGTTGGCTGGTATCACAACCTCTTCAGCATCGACGTACCCGAACGCGATGTGAGCCCGACCAATACGTTCCGATACGAGTTGGGTTTTCCTGACGGCAGTCAGTTCACGCGTTCCAAGTCTGCTGGGTTCTTGGGTGACGTGCGATTGGGTCTCGGGTGGCGGCACGCGAGGCATCACCAGACGGTGGTCTCGGTAACGCTTCCAACATCCACCGGCCCGCGAGGCTACGGGCGAGGCACGTGGTCCGGGAGTGTGACCCACACCGTGTGGGGAAGGCTCGCTCCTTCACTCACATTCGAGGCTACCGGGGGTCTGGGCCATACGCCGTCCACCGACGACCTGGAGCGCTATCAGCGCACCTGGTTCGGGATGCTCACCACCGGTGCTCGGTGGCGCTTTTGGGGTCGACAGTCGCTGTATGCGAACTTGCTCATCCATTCGGCATACTACCGCGACACACGCCTGCCCGCACTCGACCGGAAAGACACGTCTCTGGACTTCGGTTGGATCCTGGAAACGTCAGGGGGGCGGGAGTGGCGGATCGGAATGGTAGAAGATCTCGAGCCAAGCGGCCCGGCGATCGACTTGGTCCTTCGTTTTGGGGCGAGGTTCTAGGGCGCGCTCTTCGTCTGGAAGAGGAACTGGTCCAGGTGCTGGAACAGAAACTCCTTGGCCTGGGCATCCTGCACATTGAGCGCGTAGTGGTTGATCAATGCCTGCTGATGTTTGAGCCATTCCGCCCAACAGGGCGCGCAGATCTCGTCGTACACGCGCCGCCCGAGGTCGTTCTGAAACGGGCGGAAGGCAACTCTGTCGCCAGTCCGCCCACACTTGGTACAATCGATGGTTGCCATGGGCCGCAAGATAGCCGGGCCGCTCATGGCCGTGAAAGGCCAACAAGAAGTGCTTAGGCCTCGCCGCGCTTGAGGGCCTTCACCGCGCTGGCGGTGCCCAACCCGGAGCCGATGCCGAAGATCGCCGCCATCCCGGTGGTGATGACAGGCAGGATGGCGAGAGGCCACGCGAGGAGACCTCCAATCACCGCCGCTATTACGGGGGCCAGCGGAGAGTAGACTGCATCAACAAATCGAAGCCGCCGCTTTACGTAGCTCTTCGCGAGGTTGAATCCGACCAATCCGAAGGCGATGGTCGCAACGAGGGTAACGAGAAACCACATTTCGGCGCTCCTATGGGCTCAAGTGTCAGTGTGTTCCAGTACGAAACATGCTCTCGAAAAGATTCAGCCCGCAAACCGGCTACCATCTGACTGCGGCGCTCCCCCAAAGAAAACCCGAACCGAACGCCGTGAGGACCACGATCATACCTGGCTTTATGCGCCCACCCCGCCTGCACTCGTCCAAGGCAATGGGAATGGTAGCCGCGGTGGTGTTACCGTAGCGCATGATATTGTTGTAGACCTGATCGTCGCGGAGCCTGAGCTTCTTCTGGATCGCCTCCGAGATTCGCAGGTTGGCCTGGTGAGGGATGAGCAGGTCGAGGTCCCCCAGAGAAAGGCCCGCCTTCGCCAACACTGCAGCGGTCGATTCGGGCATGCGGGTCACGGCGTGCCGGAACACCTCCCGGCCCTCCATTTGCAGCAAGTGTCGGCCTTGGTCGAGGTGGTCCTTGGCGATGCGGGGGTGATATTGGGAACCCGGACTATCCACCCACAGCTTCTTCGCGTATTCCCCTTCGCCATGCAGGTCGAACGCCAAGAACCCGCGGTCGGCATCTGATGACGGCCCCACCAC
>JABDII010000057.1 GCA_013003805.1 Gemmatimonadales bacterium | reverse complement strand
GACCGAGATTGCGGCCATGCTGGCCGGGCTCGCAGTTGCGGTCACGTCGCTGTTCATCCCGCTGACCTTCGGCCAGCGGCTCATGATCACCACGTTTGGCTCCATGGCTGTCTGGATTCCGGTCATGCTTCTCACCCGGCCCGAGCCGGCCGACGTGCTCGACCGGTTCTACGCCCGGGTGCGGCCCGGAGGGGCGTGGGGTCCCGTGCGCGAGCGCACCGGCCTCACGCCGATCGACGATCTCAGGCGCGACGCAGGCCGCTGGTTGCTGTGGGTGACGGTCGTGTTGGGCGGGACGGTAGGTATCGGCTGGCTGCTGCTGGTGTAGCGCGCGCGTTGTGGAAGGGAGGTGGGAGTGGTCAGCGCAGTCCGTCGAGCAGCTCGAGTGCGTAGACGATGGGCACCGCATACACGATTCGTCCTCCTCGACCGGTCTCTCCCCCGAACACGATTCCCACGACGTTGCCCTGGCGATCGAACACCGGACTGCCACTCGACCCCTCGACCCCGAAACTGTCGAACTGAATCAGATCCGGGAGGACGCGGG
Source organism: Gemmatimonadales bacterium (assembly GCA_013003805.1). GTDB lineage: Bacteria > Gemmatimonadota > Gemmatimonadetes > Gemmatimonadales > GWC2-71-9 > JABDII01. The sequence goes on along the minus strand of JABDII010000057.1, from coordinate 1,533 downwards.
TTACCGAGCCGGTCATGATTGTCGCGGTGATGCCGACCTCCTGCCAATCGCCGCCCATCGGGAGATCGAGGCCCAAGGGATATCCGAGGATCGCTACCGCATCGCCCACCGCGACGGGGGGCTCACGCCACCGGAGCGACGCCACCTGCGGGATGCCCCCGCGCACGCGCACGCGGAGCAGGGCCATGTCGACATCGGGATGCGTCGAGACCACATCGGCGCGGAAGTTCTGACTCGAGCCTTCAAACACAATACCCAAGTGGATCGGTTGATCCTCGCGGTCGCCCAGGATCACGTGCTTGTTGGTGAGGATAAGACCCGCTCCCGGATCCGAACGGATGCCAAATGCCGTGCCCGTCGTGCGGGTCCCGTCGGCGAACTCGGCAAGGACAATTCCGACCGCATCCTGATTCGCCCGGGCGATGGCTTCCACGTCCAGTGATGCCGCGAGAGCGATATGTCGCTGGTGCGCCAGCGCGTCCTCCAGTTGCCGACGGAGGACTCTCATCTCGTCAACGCCCTGGTCCGGCCGGCTCACCAGGTCACGCAAACGTGCGGTCTCCCGCTGGGCAGAGTCGAAGCGTTCGCGCAGCGTCTGCACGTTGATGGTGAGCGATCCCAATTCCCGCATCAGGCTGTCCACCTGATCCAGCATGGCCTGCCGTTCCTTTTCGACGCTGGCATTCTGGGTGAGACGCTGCCACACGACCGCGGACACCGCGATCGTGGCGACCGCGGCCACGGCATAGAGCCGGCGGCGAACCGTTGCCGTCTGCCGCGCAACCTCGGCGCGAATGCGCGTCCGTGTTCCAGGACCGGGTCCAGCCCGCCGCGCCGACTCGGAAGAGCCCTCCGCCGCAGCGGGAAAAACGGGCTCGGCCGGCTGTGGTGCCCTGGGTATCGGTGCGGGACGGAATCCACCGGGATGATGGTCCGCCGACTCGCGGATGATGCGGAACCTGACCGTGGGGCCCTGCGGTCCGAATTGGATCTCGTCTTCATCTGCGAGGATGTGGTCGGCGGTTAGACGTACCGCATTGATGAAGGTGCCGTTGGTGCTGCCCGCGTCCCGCAGGACATAGTAGCCGCCTCTCAGGAATATCGTCGCGTGGTGACCCGAGACTTGAAGATCGCGCTCTGCGTCAAAGCGAAGACTGGACGATGAATGACGTCCCAGCTGGAGATAGTTCCCGTCGAGGACTTCACTTTCGCCCTCTCGGGCGCCGGAGAGGAACTCGAAGCGGGCCCGCATTATCGGACCACCATGATCATGATGGCGATGATGGCGAGGATCAGCCCCACCAACATGAACCGTATCGCAGAGTTGGCCCGCGCAGGCACTACGGCCGTGTCCTCGATGACGGCGGGGTGCTCGTCGGTTTCGATCTCGTCTTCGCCTTCGAGTTCGAACACCTTGCGCCCCGCCGCAGATTTAGCGTCCGGCTCAGGGAGACCGTCGCCTCCCACGCGGACGACGACGACCGTGATGTTGTCGGGCCCGCCGCGCGCATTCGCCAGGTCGATCAGCTTGGC
>JABDII010000044.1 GCA_013003805.1 Gemmatimonadales bacterium | reverse complement strand
GGCGGGACATGTGGCGGAACTCGTGCGAAGCTCACAACCGATGCTCGCTGTCGACTACGTCGCGGAGCGGTTCGGGCCCAGGCTACTCATCGTGCACCCCTCCGGGCGTTTCGTGTATCTGGCGAATTGGGACTCGAACGACATCTCGGCCTTCCGCATCGACCCGGCAAGCGGAGCGCTCATCACAGTTCCGGGGACCCGATTCCCATCGGGCGCCAATCCGAGAGCCGTGACCGTGGATCCGACCGGGAGGTTCCTCTATGCAGCCAACTGGGGGGATCACACGCTGTCGGCCTACCGCATTGACCCCGACGATGGGATGCTCGTTGAGACAGCGGGATCCCCGTATCCTACGGGGAAGAACCCACGCAACGCCCGACTGGACCCTGCGGGACGGTTTGCCTACGTGGCCAATCGAGGCTCTCATGACATTTCGGCGTTCAGGGTGGATCCAGTGACCGGGGCACTGACAGCGTTGGCCAACTCACGCGTGCCGACGGGCCCACGCCCACGTTCGGTCATGGTGCACCCGACAGGCACCTTCGCCTTCACGTGTCATGAACGATCCAACCTCGTCTCCGCCTACCGGATCAGTGCTGCGACGGGCGATCTCATTCCGGCCCCCGGGTCGCCCTTCCGGGCCGGGTCGGATCCTCGATTTGTCACGGTGGATCCGATTGGGCTGTTCGCCTATGTGCCGAATCAGCGGTCGAATGCGGTATCCGCTTACTGCATCGACCTCGATACCGGCAGTCTGACACCGGTACCGGGCGCACCGTTCAAGACTGGCCGGCGCCCGTTCCAGATGCTCGTCGATCACACGGGTCGGTTCGCGTATGTGGCAAACGAGAAATCCCATACCCTGTCTGGGTATGAGATCGATCGCGACACCGGGGCTCTCGTGCCGCTTCCTGGTACACCAATCCCAACGGGGCGACACCCGATATGGCCGACGATCGATCCGACCGGGAGATTCATCTACGTGGCGAACAAAAAGTCAAACGACGTATCAGCCTATGTCATGGACAGCGGCACGGGACGGTTGAGCCCCGTTCCCGGATCTCCTTTCCCCGCTGGAACGGGTCCGCGGGCAATCATCGTGACACCCTCTGGCATGTTTGCGTACCTTGGCAACGAGGGATCCGACGACGTATCCGGCTATTGCATTGACCCGAAGACCGGCGCGCTTAGTCCGGTTCCCGGGTCCCCTTTCCCTGCCGGGCTGATTTAGGGTGCGGCACGGTACTCCGTCGCCCAGGCCACCAAAGCTGTGATGCCGTCATTGATCTATCTCCAGCCCATGCACGGGTATCCGACCGCACAGGTGCACTCGATTCAGATCACGAGAACAGTGGGTGCACTCGGCAGACATGTTGATGTCCTGCTGGTGGCGGGCTCACTCTCGGTTGAGCCAGAGAAGCTGCCCGGGGCTGTACGCGATTACTACAACGTGGAGTTCGGGCCGCAAGTCCGGGTGATCACAATGCCGGGCACGCGGCTCCAGGGCCTCTCCTTCCCCTTCGCACTCCGAGAGATCATGGCCAGCGCGTCGGAGGGGGCTGCGTTCTACACGCGTTCGTACCTGATGGCCCGGAGACTCCTCCGTTATCGGTGGATGCACAAGAGGAAAGTCTTCTTCGAGTCCCACAAGAAGATGGGATACTGGAACAAGGAGCCCCTCGAAGGGTCCCCCTATGCCGACGCCCGGCAGCGCTTCGCGGAGAGGAACGAGCCCATTGCACAGATACGGAGAGTCTACCAGCAGGCGGACTGCGTGTTCTTCCTTCACAAGCACTCCTTGGCGCTGGCTCGGCGAGATTTGGCGCTACGAGATGCCGAGCACCTTTGGTATGGATTGCGGTGCAGCACGAGAGCTGCGCCGACGGGCGGCCAGGGAATTGTCTACGCAGGAAGTCTCTCGGAGGACAAACTCATCGACTTCTTGTTGGACGCGCTCGACCGGGTGGAGACAGATGTCCGCGTGAGCGTGTATGGTGGAGATAGTGACCAGATCGGCGATCTGCGTCGCAGGGTGGCAGCTCGTCCCTGCGGAAAGCGCCTGGACTTTCGAGGTTGGCAGAGACCCGCAGATCTCTCGCGGGAACTCCCCAAGTATCGCTTCGGCGTGGCAATGCAGGAGGGAATGAAGGTGGTGGATTATCTGGAGAGCGGGCTCACGCCTATCGTGTCCGATACCCCCGCCTACCGCGACGTATTCGACGCTCGACACGCGTGCTTCTTCCGCCCGGACAGCCCGGAGCAGCTCGCCCAGGCCCTCGATCATGCCGTGGACCACGCCATCCAGCCTGCGGCGATACGGCAACTGTGTGACACGTATTCCGTGGAGCGCCGGGCGCGGAAAATCCTCGCACGATTGGAATAGAAGCGCCTTGAGAGAGTCAGTACCGATACTCGAAGCAGTCTATCGCCCAGGCGAAGCGCTCGGCGATGATCTGCTTCGATGGCCCGTCATAGTAGTCGCGGTAGGCCACTCGGTTCCCCCGGTTCAGGTGGGGGAGGTCGACCTGAATCCCGAGCTGGGTGGCAATCCCTTGCCAGTCTTCCTCCAGCCGTTCGAACCGGCAGATATTATCGATCAACACCCGTCCCTCGGCGTCGCAGATCCAGTCGCGGAAGTTGCCCAATTGCTCATTGATGCGCTCGCGCCCGTACGGCGAATCCACAAAACGCGGAAACGAGCCCAGCGCCGCGACGGCTTGGGCATCGGTCTGAAGGCTCTTCCAGCGATCTGCGCGATTGAGCCACCAATGGTAGCTCGACACCATCAGATCCCAAGGATTGCGCACGACGGCGAAGCTGAAGTGGTCATGCCACGCATGCTCGCCAACCACGGCGTGGATGTCTCGGGCCTTAGCGTGTTTGTGGAATCGACGGACGGCGGCCGGGCCCTTGCCGGCGAGGCGGATCCGGACCACCAACCGCTCGGACAGGGGCTTGCGGGCCCACGCAGAGCGGAGTGCTGCGGTGATGCTGTTTCCGCCAGTCTTCGGGATGTGCACGTGAACACACCTTGGTTCATTCCACCACATGGCTCAATCGCCTTGTCTCCAGTACATTCTGGCGTGGTTCAGGTCTCGTGTGTAGCATAGGCGAAGCTGGAACCTGCCAATAGAGGGAACATGTCAGGTCCACTCACCATAGTCGAGGTGACGGGAAGGCTGGGCATCGGCGGGGTGGAGACGCATGTGTGCAGCCTGGCTCGGGGGCTGTTGAGCCGCGGCCACCGCGTGGTTCTCGTCAGCCAAGACCCCGGCGTCTGCGGAGAGGAGGCGGAGGCCGCCGGCGCCGAACTGGTGACGGCTCCCTTCAAGAACGAAACGCTGCCGGATCTCATCGAGACCCTGAAGCCGCTGGACGCGGACATCGTCCATGCACACAACTACCGCGCCGCTCGGGTTGGCGCACCCCTGGCACGGGCCCTCAACCTACCCTACGTGATGTCGGTGCACGGACCCAGGCCTTGGTGGAAGCGGGCCGTTTTCGGTGGATGGAGCAAGACCGTGCTCACGGCGAGCGAGGCGGATCGCGATGGCGTCCTCGGACCATTCGGGGTATCGAACGGACAGGTGATCGTCGGCTTCTACGGGGTCGACACCCACCGTTTTACGCCCGGCCTCGACGCCTCACCCCTTCGAGCCGAATGGGGAGTGGACGGCGCCCCGGTCATCCTCAACGTCTCGCGCTTCTCCCGCAGGAAGGTGTTGCCGGCCCTGGCCCTCCTCACAGCACTCCCACTCGTGCGCCGGAGGATCCCCGATGCCACACTCGTGCTCGTGGGAGAGGGCAGTCGATTCGAACGCGTTGCGTCGGAAGTGGATAGACTCAACCGCGCATTGGGAGACCGCGTCGCACTCGTATCCGGCCCGCGACGGGATGTTCCGCGTGTGATGAATGCAGGGAACGTGGTCGTGGCGACCGCTACCACGGCCATCGAATCACTTGCCACTGCGGCGCCGACCGTGGCCTACGGTCGCACCGGCTATTTCGGGATCGTAACGCCGGAGAATTACGAGGAGGCTCGGTC
>JABDII010000012.1 GCA_013003805.1 Gemmatimonadales bacterium | reverse complement strand
GAGCCCTGTAGCACCCATTTCGAATCATTTCGTATCAGGCAGGAGTCCCACCCGTTGCCTACTCGCATCACCCGTCGCCGCTTCCTTGCAATCAGCACGACCGTCGCCGCCGGCTCGCTGGTTCCCTCTGACGAGTGGAGGGATCCCAACCGCGTCTTGGTCAGTCGGCATCGGGTACGGATATCGGGACTACCAGCCTCGCTGAACGGGATACGTATTGCCCAGGTGAGTGACCTGCATCTCTGGGATGGAGTCCACCCTGTTGCCGACGAAGTGCTGGCCCTGCTCGACCGGGAGCGGCCGGATCTGGTGGTCCTGACGGGTGATCAGTGGGATCGATCGGAAGGAGGTCGTACTCTGCCAGGCTGGGTCCGATCCCTCCCCGGGGGGCTGCCGGCGGTGGCCGTGCTTGGCAACCACGAGTATTGGGCCGGCGCCGATACGGCTCAGGCCGAGCGGATCCATGAGCGGGCCGGGGTGTCCCTCCTGGTGAATCGGGCCGAGACCTTCGCGGTCAACGGGGCGGCGCTGACCCTGGTGGGGCTCGATGACCTGAGGGCCGGGCGACCCGACGCGATCGCGGCGGCCGAGGCAGCGCTCCCCGGTGTCCCGCAGATTTGGCTGATTCACGAGCCCGGCCATGTGGACATGATGGAGTGGCCCGAGGGCGCCGAGCCTGCACTCATCCTCTCGGGCCATACGCACGGCGGTCAGATCCGGCTCCCCGGAATTCCACCGATGTTGCCGTGGGGGTCGGGCGGCTACCTGGCCGGATGGTACCAGACCGATGCGGGGCCGATGTATGTGTCGCGAGGCGTTGGCTCGATCGGGATCCGAACCCGCTTTCGGTGCCCGCCGGAGCTCCCGATCTTCACCCTCGAAACCGCCTGACCCACTCCTTACTCCTCCCTCCTCACTCTCTACTCCCTCCTCCCTCCAACACCCCTACTTCAGACTCACCAAGTACACCACATAGGCCACCAGCAAGAGTACGCCTTCGGTCTTGGCCACCTTGCGCCGTCGCTGCATCAACGGGAAGAGCAGCAAGGAGAACCCGAGCATCCACCACATGTCGGTGCTCAGGATGGCGGCGGTCACCGGAATCGGCCGCACGAGGGCAACGGTTCCGAGCACCCCCAGAATATTGAAGATGTTGGATCCGATGACGTTGGCGAGGGCCATCTCGGCGTGACCTCGACGGGCGGCCACGAGTGTTGCGGCGAGCTCGGGGAGGCTGGTCCCCACCGCAACGAGCGTGAGTCCGATGATGCGCTCGCTGACACCGGCAATCGTCGCCAGGTCGATCGCGCCTTTGACCAGGATTCGGCCTCCGATGGTCAAGAGGGCGATCCCCGCGGCGACAAACAGCACGTGCGTCCAGAGTGCCGCGGCCTTCGACGCTTTGCCCAGTGCCTCCTTCGTGAGTGCCTGTGCCAGTGGAGGCGCTTCAGCGGCTTCGGATTGGGCCAGCCGGGCCATGTAGAAGCTGAACAGCACCAGGGACAGGAGGAGGAATCCGCCCTCGAGACGATCGACCGTCCCGTCCCGGGCCAGGAGAAAGCCGACCCAGCTGGCCAAGAACATGAAGGGCCACTCCAAACGGAGCGCCTTGGGATAGACCGGGAGAGGACGGAGCAGTGCAATCGTCGCCGCGATGCCGGCCACGTTGATGATGTTGCTTCCGACCACATTGCCGATCGCTACGTCGGGCGCGTCGCGGAGAGCAGCGGCCAAGCTCGCCGCGAGCTCGGGCAGCGAGGTGCCCATGGCCACGACGGTGAGGCCGATGACCGCCGGGCTCACCTTGAGGTGCCGCGCAATGGTCACCGCACCGCGTACCAGAAGCTCCCCGCCCGCCGCGAGCATCGCGATGCCCCCGACGACTAACAGGAGGGCGATCGTCGTCATCGAAGCCGGTATGTCATGGGTGCCGGAAAATAGCACTGGAACGCTGAAGGGCGAGCCAGTGCGGCTCGCCCTTCAGCGGATAAGGTCTTTACTGGATTGCTAATCAGCCAGTTTGATTCGTACCACGCGTCGGTTTGGACCGGTCTCAGTCGGCCTAACGACCGTGAGGGTGACCACCCCGCCGGGACCCGGCTCTGCGAGCGCAGTTCGAAGATCGCGCTCGGTGCGTATGGGCTTGTCCTCCACCGCCACGATGATATCACCGCCCGGGCCAAGCAGGCGCCAGGCGGGACCACCCGGGGTGACGCCGGTCACCACGAGTCCGCGGTCTTCCGCGTCGAGGTTCATCTGCTCGACGTCCTGGCTGCTGATAGGCTCGACGCGAATCCCGAGCTCCGCGAACGACGCGCCGGCGTCGGCCGTGTTCTCCGGCCGGTTGTCACTTGCATCGGCCAGCGTCGGAGGCTGATTCGCGTCGAGGCTCGCGAGCCTTATGCGATAGGTCTTCCGCTCGCCCGCCTTTCGGGCCACCTCGACCGTTACCACGTCGCCCGGCTTACGGAAACCGATTTCCTGCTGCAGTTGACCGACGTAGTCCACGTCCTTGCCGTCGATCGAGAGGATGACGTCCCCCGGCCGGAGTCCGGCCTTCTCGGCCGGGGAGTCGTCGCTCGAGAAATCTTCCACCTTGACGCCGCGGATCTCGCTCAAGCCCATGTATGCCGCATCGTTCGGGGTCACTTCACTGATCGATACACGCAGCGCGGCCCGGCTCACCCGGCCCTGGGAAATGAGTTGCTCCATGACGTGCCGGACCAGGTTGATCGGAATCGCGAAGCCATAGCCAACGTTAAAGCCGGTCTCGCTCGCGATGGCCGAGTTGATTCCAATAACCTCGCCCCGGGTGTTCATGAGCGGCCCGCCAGAGTTCCCGGGATTGATGGCAGCATCCGTCTGGATGAAGTCTTGAATGCCGTAGTTATTGCGGTTGGGAAGTCGCAGCGATCCCCGGCCCTTGGCGCTCACGATGCCACTGGTCACGGTAAAGGTCAGGGTCTCGCCCAGCGGGTTCCCGATGGCCAGCACCCACTCACCCACGCGGGCCGCGTCGCTGTCCCCGAGCGCGGCCGGGGTGAGATCGTCTGCTCTGATCTTGAGGAGGGCGACGTCGGTATTCCGGTCGCTCCCAACGATCTCCGCCTCGAACTCGCGCCGGTCGGCCAGGCGAACGGTGACCTTTTCGGC
>JABDII010000616.1 GCA_013003805.1 Gemmatimonadales bacterium | reverse complement strand
TGCTGCATGGCCCAGCCGGCGTAATCCAGCACGTAGCTTCGTTCGGCTGCGTTTCCCTGCACCCCCCGCCGGAAGCGGTTGTCTTCGGAGAGCGACTGGGCCAGGGCTTCCAGCCGGATGGCGACGGTTCCGCCTTGACGCGTCATGTCCCGCTCCAACATCGAGACGAGCAGTTCCACCCTTCGGTCGTATTGGGCGATGAGACGCTCCCGGACCACGCGTCGGATGCCCACGGCGAATATCACAAGCGGAATGAGCACGAGGAGGAGGAAACCGGAAAGCATGCGCGTCCGGAATGTCATCGTGCCTCCCCACCACCATCCGGGAACCGATGGATCGTGGCTCCACCGAATCGCAGCGAACCATCCCAGTCCACTGAAAACGCGGCGGCATCGCGCCGGACGATTGCTCGTCGGCGTGTGTCCAAGAGCGGGACGAGGCTCTGGGGATCCAGCCATGTCGTGGCCGCTCGAAATTCAGCCAACGCTTCGCACGGAGCCAACTCCGCGGCCGGCAAGGCGAGCACATACGCGACATCCCGGCCGGCCCCGAGAGCGGCGCGATAATCGTCGGCAGACAACACGGTGACAACCAGGGTCGACCGTAGGTCGACCAACGGACCGAGCACCGATCCCATGGCTTCACGCTCGGGAGGCCCCACGGGCGGTGATTGTGCCAGGGCGACCAACCGTGCGGCCAAGTCGTTTGCCGTCTCATCTCCGCTCAACGTGACGATGCGCGGGAATCGAACGCTGGCGGCGACAGCCGCACGTGGGTTGACGGACCCCCCCCTACACGCGGGGGGGTCGTGCCACCAGAATGGTGGAGCCGACACCCGATTCTCGACGCGAACGGCGTCACGCAGTTGATCGACCCACTCCCGCGGGCCGGTCGGCACTTCGCCGGGCGTGAAGGCTGGAGACGCCAGCACATACGAATCGGTCCACGGGAGCGGCACCGACGAGAACTCCGGCAAGGCGTCGGCATAGTCGATCGCTGAGGGCTGACTCGTGACCATGACGTCGATCTCAGTATCCAGCAGATCCCGCGGATCGCGATCCTGGGACAGGTGAATCTCGATCACCGAGAGCGAATCGCCCGCCTCCATTGGCAGCAGGGTGAGGGTCCCATCCGGCGCAGGATCTGAGGGCCGATATGGCCCCGCACCCACGGGCCATCCATCGGACTCTTGCCACACCGCGAGGTCCGGCAGGGCGAAGCGTATCGGCTCGATATCCGGCGCGTCTTCGAGGGGGACCGCGATCTTACCGGGCCCCAGCGCCACGGCCCATAATCCCGCTCGGCGCAAGCTTCGCACGACATCCGGCGCCGTGACTGGCCGGCCATCGGTGAACCGTATCCCCGGCCCGAGCGAAAACACCCAGCGTCCGTGAAGGGTGTCCCGGACCCATGACTCGGCGAGTCCCGCGTAGACGCGGCCGGTGCAATCGATGTTGACGAGAGTGGCGTAGAGCTGCGCGAAGACGAGGTGTTCAGCATCATTGGACGGCTCTGGGGCATGCCGCGGATCGACCGGTCCATCGACAGCGACGCGGACTACTCTTGGTCCGGTTCCGCCTCGCACCAGGCATTCAGGCGAACGATGAGCCGATGGAGCTGCAAGGGATGGGATTGGCGGTACGGCGGCAGTGCACCCGCCGATGAGCGAGATGAGGGCCAGATACCCTGACGTTGTCCCGCGGAGGCAGAGCCGGGTTAGAGGCCCGCGACCTCGAGTGGTGTAGTGCTCTGGAAGACGCCGGTGCGGCCGAGTTGGCCGATCAGGTTCAGCCCCCAACAGTACCCGTGGCCGGACGCCGAGACAGCGCAGGTATGGTCTATCCCCAGGCCGATTCCAGTGAAGCTGATCCCCCCGCTCACCGGTACGGGTACCCGGCTCGACGGGCCGATCGCCTCGCCCAGCTTGCCGTATGTATTCAGACCCCAGCAGTAGGCTTGGAGATCGGTCGTGACACCGCACGCGTGATCCCTCCCGAGAGCGAGGCTCCGGAACTTATGCCCGCCGGTGACTGGGGCCGGGGCAGCGATCGCCGTATCGGCACCCTGGCCCTGGCCGAGGCGCCCACCCGAGCCGGCCCCCCAACAGAATGCATCCTGATCCGTGGTCACGGCGCACACGAAAGACTTCCCGACGTGAACATCGGTAAATTCGTGGCCGCCGACAACCTTGGATGGCGAAGAGGTTATTCCGCCAAAGGTCCCGTTGCCGAGCTGCCCCCAGGTATTGTCGCCCCAGCAATAGGC
>JABDII010000576.1 GCA_013003805.1 Gemmatimonadales bacterium | reverse complement strand
TTCATCCCACGCCGCGGGGCCAGGCCCTGATAGCGGAGACGGTGTGGCGGGTGCTCGAGCCGATGCTACAGAAGCAGGAGGTAGGAAAGTAGGAAGTAGGAAGCAGGTCACTCCCACCGGCCTGGCTGAACAACCCTAGTTCGCCAGGTCCTGCATTCCTACCTCCCACATCCTACTTCCTGTATTTCCTCAAAAATCTGTTTCGTCGGCCGTGGGCCCGAACGTCTGCGGCACCGGGACGCCGATGAGGCGGAGGTAGACCGTGAGCTGGCCGCGATGGTGGATCATGTGGTTCATCACGAAGCGGCGGAGCACACCTGCCTTGGGCGCAGAAAAGAGGAGCTCGCCGGCCTTCTTGAGCGTCCATGACTGCATGAACACATCGTCGCCGGCCGCAGCGAGCGCCTCGCGGGCCGATGTCGTGTTCTGATCAAACATCCCCAACAGCTCTGCGGTCGAGTCCGCCACCGGAGGTGTCCATGCCTCCCCGCCGGGTGGCTCTACGTCGAACTCACTCTGTTGGAGCGTGATCTGGGTCCAGCTCGGCAAATTGGCCACATGCGTCGCGAGTTGCCGGAGGGTCATCGATTTCTCGTGGGGACCCCACTCCAATTTGTCCGTCGGGATCCGCTCCAGCACCTTGCGAGTCGCCTCCATTTCCAGGTCAAATTCCGGTAACAAGGACTGCGCAATGGACATGGTACCTCCTAGGAGCTTGAGTTGGCCGTATCGATGGCGTGGGCCATGTGAATGTAAGCTTTGACCGTTCTGCCCAGCCGCTCCGTCAGCTTGGGATCCTGGAGGCTGCCATTTTCGGTGAAAGCCTTGTTGGCCTGCGCCAGCGAAAACATTGCCGGGTACACCACCACCCCAAGGGACTCGAGCGGCACTCGAAGCGCCCACAGTGCTCGATTGCCGCCCACCATCGACGGAGATGCCGACAGCAAGAACCCGTGCTTGCCCTTGAAGGGAAGGGGACGTATGCGGGACACCCAGTCGATCAAGTTCTTGATCGTCCCGGGCATCGAGTTGTTGTACTCGGGAGAGGAGATCACAACACCGCTGGCGGCACCGAGCCGCTCTGCGAACGCTCGAGCGCCCGCCGGAATCCCGCTGGCCTCCTCGTCGTCGGCGTTGTACATGGGGACGGGAAATTCAGCGAACTCGGCGAGATCGACGCTGGCACCGCCGTCTCGCACAAGCGAGGCGGCGAGACGAATGAGCTTCTTATTATACGAGCCCCGCCGGAATGACGCGGCAAACATCAGGAGCCTCACAAAGGTGATCCCTGCATTGGTTGAAGTGAACTATCTGCCTGGCTACCCACTCACCGATAGCCGATAGCTGGTAGCCTGAGCCGATGGCTCAGACTGTCCGACTCAATGCTGCCCCAGCACTTGCTCCACCCTCCTGGTGGCCGCGTGCACTGGGGACTCGTTTCGCTCCTTGGCCTCACCGAGAATGCGATCGAGGGAATCCCCGATCTTCCTAATCCTATCATTGACTTCTTCGCCGCTCAGCTTGCCTTCATGGAACAGCGCAAACGCCATAGCCCCACCTGCGTTCACGATGTAGTCCGGGGCGTACAGAATTCCACGTTCGTGCAATCGTTGAGCATCGGCATCTTCCTCGAGTTGGTTATTGGCCGAGCCGGCAACGGCGCGACAACGTAACCGCGGAATCGTGTCCTTATTGAGCGTGGCGCCAACGGCGCTCGGTGCGAGGATGTCACATTCGGTGTCCGGCACCTTATCGGGGTCCACGGTCGATCCGCCCAATTCAGCGGCGAGCTTGGAAGCTCGGGCCTGATCGAGATCACTCAGGATGAGTTTGGCGCCAGCCTCAGCCAGCATCCTCGCGAGCGGTTCGCCTACATCACCCACGCCTTGAATCAATACTGACACGCCATTGAGGTCGCGGCCCAGTGCGTGGCGTGCCGTGGTCTCGATGCACGAAAACACTCCGAGAGCGGTGAAGGGGCCAGGATCTTCATGTCCCTCGCCGCCGAAGACGTACTTGCCCGCTTCCCGAACGATGGCCATGTCCTCCGGCGAGGTTCCGAGGTCGACACCGGTTACGTAGGCCCCGTTCAGGGAACGGAGCATACGCCCGAAGCGCCGGAGTAATGCCTCGCGCTCCTGTCCCTCGATGGGGTGGGACAGGGCAATGACCGACTTCCCCCCGCCGAAGTGAAAGTCGATCGCCGCCCACTTGTGAGTCATGCCTCGACCGAGCCGCATGGCGTCGCGCAGGCCATCGGCAGGTGTCGGATACACTTTCATCCTGCAGCCACCCGCCATGTACCCAAGCGTGGGATCGTGCAGGGCGATGAAGAACCACGTATCGGTCGGCTTGTCGTACTTCATGTAGACGCCCTGGCCGTCCCACACCTGTATGAGTTTTATGAGTTCGTCCGTCATCTGTTCCTCGTCCCTATTTGGTAGGCGGTATCGCGACAGTGCCAAACACTGCATTGGGTTCCGTTGTGTACCGGAGATCGATGAGGTGTACCACCGATGGCTTGGTTGTATCCTCCACGGAGTAGGTCGGGTATCGGGTCCAGCTGAGGAATCCGCGCCCCGCCGGCTGCGTCACCGCGTGGTGAACGTCCGAATCGAGCATCCCAACCCGGAGCGTCGGAAAGGTACGCTCGTCTTCCGTCCACTGGCCCGATAGCCAGGAATAATCTCCGATCAGGTAGTGATCCCGAGTGTGGATGACGACCGATCGGCGGAAAGGGTTCACCGGAACCGGACCGGCCATGACGTCGACCGGATCGAGCCCCGTTTGGTCCGCAAATGCCCGGGCAATCCGGCGCTCGGTGACGGCGCTCGAGCCCAGCATCGACAGGATATATACCAGAGCGAGCCCGAGCGCCAGCACCGCCGGTCGTGCGGGGGACAGCCCTTGGCCACGGCGTTCGCGCCTCAGGCTCACAGCGATACCGGCGGCCAACACTAACCAGATCCAGGGGTCGACGATGAACACGGCATCGCCGTACGACCACCGATCGGAGAACGGCATGAGCCAGCGCATGCCATAGGTATTGAGCCAGTCCAGCGCGGGGTGGCTCAGGATCGCGATGGTCGAAAGGAGGAGAATCTGGGTAGGTCGGACAGCAAGCGCCCGTTGCGAGCCGCTCCGGCTGAACCTGTTCCAGGCGAGCATCGCTCCGGTCAATACGAAGGGAAGAACGGCCAGGGCGAGGATGCCATGGGTCCAGCCTCGCCGCCATTCCAACATCGGCACCGTGCCCCACGCTAGGGAGACGAAGTCGACGTCAGGCAGATTGGCCCCGATGATGAGGGTCGCGGTCCCGAGCGCGGTACGACGCTTGAGGCCGGTCTGGGCCAGGGTGGCGCCGACCAAGGTATGGCAAATGGGGTCCATGGGCCGCGAAACCTACTGCTCCTGAGGCACAGCGGGCCACCCCGCCCGTCAGAGCAACTGAGCACTGGACGAGAGGCCGGCCTTTGGTTGGTCTTTCCTCAAGCCATGGCGCCGCCTACCTTCTTACGTTCGTCTCTGCTCACCCCCAAACACTCGACGAACTCCTGAGAACCGTGTCGGCAATCCGTCACCCGCCCAGCACAACGCCGCCGCCTCCACGGAGCGCTCCGTGAAGGCCTCGGTACCTTCTCTCGGACTTTTCCTGTGGTGGCTCGTAGTCGTCTATGTTGGCTTCACACTGTACGGCGAACACCACCCCGACGAGATCATGCAGATCTCGGCCTTCTCGCTTCAGAAAATGGGCATCCTCGCTGCGGAGGACATGCCGTGGGAATTCCACGAACAGATCAGACCTTGGTTCCAGCCCTCGGTCTACTACGCGCTTTTGCGGCCGCTCGTGAGAGTGTGGGGCTACGTTCATCTTCCCATGGAGCGTTTGACATTGCTGGTTCAGGTGACTCTGGTTTCACTCGCCATCCTGGTTTATCGACCAATCTTGGCAGCGCGGGATCACCGAGCGCGCTCAGTGTCCTTCTACCGCTGGGGCCTCTTGTCGATCGGCTGTATGTGGTTTGTCCCGAGCATGCTGGTGCGCCACAGTTCCGAAGCATTCTCGACCCTCTTCTTAGCATTGAGCTTGGGCGTGTGGTATCGACTCGCTCACTCGAACGTCACACGGCCTACCGGGGTGGGTTTGCTGGCCGGCCTTCTTGCGGGTTTGGCGTTCCTCAGCCGTTTTCAGGTCGGCATCTTTGTGGCAGGATTCTGGTTGACGTGGGTGGCCGCGCTGCTGCGCCGCGACACTACGCTCAATGCCTCTGAATCGTCCCAGGGCGGTGCCAGTCGTTCTGCAGAATGGCTCCGCCGAGCGACGTGGACCTTTGCGCTCGGCGTCGCGACCAGCCTCATTGTGGGGTTTCTCCTTGACTGGTGGGGGTATGGAACGCCAGTCATTTCGCCCTGGCGCTATTTCTATCAGAACATTGTCTTAGATGTCGCCTCGGAGCATGGTCGGAGTCCTTGGCATGCCTACATCGTTTGGGCCATCGCGTATTCGGTCAATCCCCTCATTTGGTTCTGGCTGCTGCGGGCCTCCTGGAGATCATGGAACGACCCCTGGTATCGCTCGCTCTCGGTTGGGCTGGTCGCGTTTCTGGGCGTGCACATGATGATATCGCACAAGGAGGCGCGGTTCCTTTTTCCAATGATCCTTCCTGCCGCACTCCTGCTACGGCATATGTTCGAACGGGATGTCTATGCGGAATTCAAACTCAGACGCTGGCTCTTTGCACCGGCATATATGCGGGCTGTTGTGGTCCTCAATCTCGCGGCCTTGTTGGCATTCTCACTGTTTTTCAACGTTCGCGATCGTCGTCGCTTCGAGCTGGCCCTTTGGAAGCTCCCAAAAGACGCCGTCGTCTTCACCCACAACGATGTATTTGGATTCGTTGACGATTCCTTTGATCGGCAGTTTCTTCCCCGCAAGAAGGCTTACTCCACACACTTTCGGAAGCCAACACACATTCGACTTATTTATACCAAGCGGCAGCACCTGCAGTCCGCGTGCCAAGAAGAAGCGAGTGGTTTTGTCCTATTGACCGGCGGTGGAAGCTCTTCCGGCAATGTACCATCGGTCAACCAGTCGTACGAAACGGTTTCAGCGTTTCCGCCGTCATGGATGGACCCGGACTGGAGATGGTGGAGTGTAATGCGTTACAAGCTGGTCCGCTGTGAGCATTTCCTGAACGCTTTGGAGAGACGCGGGAACCGGTTTGATGCGAGGTGGCGCGAACCAGGCTAAGGTATCTAGGATCCATAGATGGCGGAGACTCGCACGACCTTGGCTCACTGGGCAAGCGGGCGCTCACGGGTAGAATACGAAGAATGACACACCTCGGTTCTCGCCCCCGCGTAAGGCTTGTGGGGTGGTTGGCAATATCACTCTTCTTGGGAGCTGTGCCTGGGGCCCACGGGCAGGATCGCCCCGAGCGACTGAGCATCGCACGCTTTCGCGATTCTCTGAGCGTGGTGTCGGACCCAGTGCGTCTCAATGGCTTGGCGCGGCAAATTGTCGCGGTCGCGACAGCCCAAGACGACGCTCTCTTCGCTCTCAGGCACGGCTTCACCTGCCTCAGACTCGCCGCGATCGGTCAAGCGCGCCGCTCCCGCGATGCGGAGAGCTCCTTCGACCGGGCACGACATCTCGAGCCGGAGTGGCCGCTGGCCTGGTATGGCCATGGCCTGGCCAAGCTGGCCATAGCCCGGTGGCAACTGGACACGCCAAAGAACCTGGGCTTCCGCGTCGGGGTCGGAGCAATGGAAGACGCCTTCCATTCGTTCGCCAAGGCGGCGGAGCTCGACCCTACGTTCGAACCCACACTGCCCGAACTCGCGCGCGCGGCTTTTCGGCTGCGGAACCCGAAGTTTGTCGTGCAGGCAAGGGAGGCTTTCCGCCGAGCCCGGCTCTCAGGCCTGGGCACCGAGGCCGACGCGTTCCTCTGGTGGGGGCGTCTCGAGCGTCGGGGAGGGAATCCTGATTCCTCCGTCGCGGCATTCCAGGTATACCTCGCGCATGGTGGCACCCCAGGGCTCGGCTTGCTCGAGATTGCCCGCACCCAGCTCGCCCATGGGTTGGAAGGTGGAGCCCGCTCCTACCTTGCCGGCGCCGTATTCGACGAGGGCCTGGGCGTTCGAGAATACCGGGCGGACCTGGAGTTGATTGCAGAGAGCACGGAGTTGGCCGCATTCGATCGCGTGCGTGGCCCCGATCGTGTTGCCATGCTCAGAGAATTCTGGACCAGGCGCGATCATATGGAGCTTCGTGCCGAAGGCGAGCGCCTGCAGGAGCACTATGTCCGCCTGCACGTTGCCCGCACGAGTTTCTATCTGGAGAATACCCGCCGCCACTACTGGCACGCGGAGCCGTACCGGTCGGGGAGCGACGAATTCGATGACCGAGCCATCATCCATATCCGGCATGGTCGGCCGTCCCAGCGGGTCACACCGTTCGTCTACGCGTTGACCGGCAATGAATCGTGGCGGTATGCCCGCCCCGATGGGGATCTCGTCTTTCATTTCACTGTTCAGGAAGATTTACGGGATTATCGACTTGCTTCGAGCATCTTCGACTTGAAGAGCACGGGAGGCACCCCGCAGGACCAACTCATCATGTCTCGACAGGCCATCTCCCCCCTGTATTCGAAGCTGGGCACGTGGGGACGGTTTGGCCGCGCAAAGTTAGCAGCCAGAGAGCGGGAGATCGGAGAGACCAGCATCGTGCTCGGCACCACGACCGACAGCCACGAATTGCGATTCGATGCCCCCCTCGGGATCCAAGCGCAGTTGCTCGCCGTTGGTCAATCCGGTGGTGAGGCCCTCGTACACATCGCCTTCGCACTCGAGGGTGCGCATTCCTCTGGTGAGTCCGCGGACGGGGCTGGCTATCCGGTTCGCGTGCGATTCGCGGCGTTTGCCGACGATGGCCGCCGCGTGGCGTCGCTCGATTCGAGTTATCTCGTGAAGAGGACCGCGCGCGATGGGAATCGTGTGCTTGGCCGGGTGGCGGTGCCGGTCCCTCGGGGTACTTGGCGCGTCCGGCTCGCGCTCCAGAATGGCGATGATCGTGGAACGCTCCTGCCGTGGGACTCACTCACCGTAGGTCGGTTCGACGGCGCCGAGTTACAGGTGAGTGATCTCATGCTGGGTGCTCTCGCCGTGCCGCTCTCCTGGAACCCGACGCCGCGCGATACCGCGTACATCGCTCCTGTTGGTGAGTTTCCGCGCGATTCGCGGGTGGAGCTCTATTACGAGGTCTATGGCGTCGAACCCGGACAGATCTATCAGACGGCGCTCGAGTTCACCCAGGTCCGCCCAGTGCTTCGCTTCGAATTCGAAGAGCGAGCAAGGTCCAGGGTGACCCGGGTACGCCGCACGTTGGATCTGCACGGGCTCGAGCCGGGCGAGTATCGCCTGGAACTCGAGGTCGGGGACGGACGGGGCAGGCGCCACCGAACTTCGGCGCCACTGCGGATTATCGAGCGGTAAGTTGCCAGCGCGCTCGGGTCGACTCAGCGCGTTTCTATCCTCCAAAACGAGATGCCGCCCGGTTGGTGCTGCACTTCGGTTGAAGCGACGCGCCGCTTTGAGCGCAGGTCAATCACGTCCACCGTGCCGCGGACAGCACCGATGGCCTCGTTCGAAACGAACGCGTAACGGGAGTCCGGTGAGATCACGACGCCGTGGGTGATCGGTT
>JABDII010000519.1 GCA_013003805.1 Gemmatimonadales bacterium | reverse complement strand
TCATGCGAGTTGGTGGATATCCCGCGATCCTTGGCCACGTGGCGCCGCCGGATGCCCACGTCGTGTTTGACCGCGTCGTCGAACTCGCGCCAGTGACGGCGGACGAACTCGCCACCGCGCTGGAGTGGCCGGTCGAGCGGACCCGCGAGTTGCTGGACGCGCTAGCACTACACCGCTTGGTGCGTGAAGAGGCTGGGCTCTATTCTCCCCCGGGTGCCTCGTGACGACGCGACAGCCGGGTCGCTCTACGATCGCGATCCATGGCCTGCCCTCCCGGCGCCCCGATTGGGCTCCGGTGGTGGAGCCATTGATTCAGAGCAGCACCTTCACCAATCCTGTGGGATCGGACGAGGAGGTACTCTACAGCCGCTACGGCAACAACCCGAACCAGGTCCGGCTCGCGGCCAAGTATGCCCAGCTCGAGGGAGCGGAGGATGCCATATTCGTGGCCAGCGGCATGGGAGCGACCGCCTTGGCGCATCTTGCCGTGCTGCGCCCGGGGGACCATCTGATCTCGAGCGAGGTGATCTACGGCGGGACCCGTCAACTGTTCGACACGGAACTCAGCCGATTCGACATCAGCGTGACCTACGTTGACCCCACCAATCCACGCGTCTGGCGCCGTGCCATCCGCGACCGCACCCGCGCCATCTTCGTCGAGACCCCAACCAACCCGCTTATGCGAGTGGTGAGCCTAGGTCCGGTTGCCCAAGTAGCGACCGAGTACGGGTTGGTCCTGCTGGTGGACGGCACCTTTGCCAGCCCCATCAACTTCCGGCCGCTCGCGCATGGCGCCGATCTGGCCATCACGAGTGCGACCAAGTATCTGAACGGACACAGCGACGTCATCGGCGGGGCCGTGGCCGGATCACTCGATCTGGTGGAAGAGGTCACCCGCCTCATGCGCCTGTGGGGTCAGGCCCTGGATCCCCACGCGGCGTGGCTCATCGAGCGCGGGATGCGTACCCTCGCGGTCCGGGTGGCCCGCCACAACGAGAACGCGCAGGCGGTAGCCGAATGGGCGTCGGAGCATCCGGGATTCGCCGCGGTGCATTATCCGGGGCTTCCGAGCCACCGGGATCACGCGGCCGCCCAGGCCGAAATGGACGGGTTCGGCGGTATGGTGGGACTCGAACTCAAGGACGGCATTCATGGCGTCGGCCGGTTCCTCCGACGGCTCAAGTTGATCATCCACGCCCCCAGTCTGGCGGGCGTTGAGAGCCTGATCTCCGAGCCACGCTATACCTCCCACAAACACGTCGGCCCCCAGGCCCGTGAGCGAATGGGTATCCCCGACGGGTTTCTGCGATTGAGCTGCGGCATCGAGGACGTCGAGGATATCATCGCCGACTTGGAGCAGGCCCTCGAGCACTAGGAACCTCCCGGCGGCCTGACCCCTCGGTGGTCGGCTATCTTCGCATCCCCCTTTGACTTGCCCCCGTCGGGGGACCACACCTATCTTCACGCCGTGATCCGGTTCAATCACGTTTCGAAGGCCTTCGCCAAAGGAGAGTCTGCCCTTCTCGACGTCTCCTTCCGCGTTGCGAAAGGCGAGTTCGTTTTCCTGACCGGGCATTCCGGTGCCGGGAAAACGACCGTCCTCAAGCTCATCTACGGCGAGCAGAGCCCGACGAGCGGCGACGTCCACGTCCTGGGTTTTTCCCTGCCCAACATCACGGCCCGCGAGATCCCGCGGCTCAGGCGTCGACTGGGGATCGTGTTCCAGGATTTCCGGCTCCTCGAGGACCGCACGGCCGAAGAGAACGTGGCCTTCGCGCTCGAGGTGACCCGGGCACGCCCGGAGAGCATTCCATCGCGGACCAGCAGAGTGATGACCCAGGTGGGCCTCGCGTCCAAGATGCACGCCTTCCCGAACGAGCTGTCGGGAGGCGAGCAGCAACGGGTGGCCATCGCTCGAGCGCTGGTGCTCGACCCGCCGATCCTCCTCGCGGACGAGCCCACGGGCAATCTCGATGAACGGGCGACTCGGGGAGTATTTCAGCTGCTCCGGGACATCAACGCTGGAGGAACGGCCGTCGTAATGGCCACGCACGATTTGAACTTGGTGCGACAAACGACCAACCGTACCATCGAGCTTCGGCGCGGCGAGGTCGTGTACGACAGCGCCGAGGAGACGGCGCCGCGGGAGGGCCTGGCGTGAGACTACTGTTCCGCGAGGCGTTCCTGGCTTTCCGGCGGGCCCCGCTCTTGTCCACCCTCTCCATCACGACCATCGCGTTCTCGCTGTTCGCCGTTGGTCTGTTCGGCCTCGTGGCGATCAACATGCGTCAGGCTCTTCGTGGTCTGGAGACGCGAGTCGAGATCGTGGCGTTCATCCTCAACGGCACGCCACTCGAGACCATCACGCTGGCCGCGGACGACATCTCGAGCTTCCCCGAAGTGTTTTCCGTCGGGTACGTGAACGAAGATTCGGCATTAGCCCAGGCGCAAGCTGAGCTCGAGGAATTCCGCGATGCGTACCGCGATCTCGAGGTCAATCCCCTGCCCGCCTCCCTCGAGATTCGCCTGAAAGAAGGCAGTCGCGATGCCGAGTCCGTCTCGGCCGTGGCCGAACGATTGGAGAGTTTCGGTTTCATCGACGATGTCCGGTTCGGCCGGGAATGGATCGAGCGGCTCGATCGGCTGCGCAACGTGGCCGGGTTGGTTGGATTGGTGATCGGTTTGGCGTTCGCCGTCGTGGCGGTCATCATTATCGGTACCACGATTCGCATGACCGTGCTGCAGCGCGCTCGCGAGATCGCGATCATGCGGCTGGTTGGGGCAACCAACGGATTCATCCGTGGTCCGTTCCTCCTGGAAGGCGCGATCAAGGGGCTCCTGGGCGGGCTCCTGTCCATCCTGCTCATCTATGCCGGCTATCGTCTCTTTGGGCGAAACACGCCGATGCTCTCCGGCCTGGTCTTCTTCGAGACGCCGCAGCTCCTGGTGGGCATTCTCTTCGGTGTCGCGCTCGGGCTCGGCGGGAGCCTCGTCAGCGTGGGGAGACACCTCCGCAATGTGTAGCGCGCGCTGGGTTGGTCTGTTGACGGTCCTGGTTACCGGGCTTGGGGTTGTGTCCCCCCTCACCAGCCAAGACACACGGGTCAATCGAGATCTCCAAGAGAGCCAGCGCCGGCTCGACTCCATTCGTACCGAACGAGGCCGCCTCCGGATGGAGCAACTCCGGCTCGAGGGCCGGGTCAAAGACGTCGGCGCAGAACTTCGGAACATCGAGCGCCAGCGAGAATCCACGCACCGTATTGTCAACGAGATCGAGAATCAGATCGGGAGTCTCAACACCCACCTCGGACAAGTCAGCGCCGAGCTCGTGCTTGCCCAAGACAATCTGGCTCAGAAACGAGCCGTGCTGCAGCGACGGCTGGTGGACATCTACAAACGGGGCCCGCTGTACGCGTTCCAAGCCCTGCTGGCAGCGGAATCGTTCGGCGACCTGCTGAGCCGCTACAAGTATCTCTTTACCACCAGCCAGCAGGACCGCGCGTTGTTGCGTGATGTCGAGACCCTCCGTGACCGCGTCATCGTCCAGCGGAACGATCTCCTCTTGATTCACAGCGATCTAGATCGCAGCAGGACCGAGCGCGAAGCCGAGATGTCGCGCTACGAGCAGCTCATGCGGGAGCGGGCGCGCCAGCTCCGCCGACTCCAGCGAACCGGTCGCTCCACCGAGCAACGGCTCACGGAGTTGGAGCGCGATGAGAGAGCGCTCAACAACCTCATCACCCGGCTCCGCACGGCCGCCGCACGCGGAGCGCCTGCGCCGGGCGGGC
>JABDII010000506.1 GCA_013003805.1 Gemmatimonadales bacterium | reverse complement strand
GGGTGATACCGTGCTTTCGCATGAGGGCATGCAAGTTCGGTCGCTGCATCCCGACTGCTCGTGCCGCGTGGGACACGTTCCACCGCGCAGCCTTGAGGGCCTTCAGCACGAACAGTTTCTCCAGTCGCTCGACCGCTTCGGCCCGAAGTTCCTTCTTCTTACTCGCGAGACTCTTCGCGTCGGTGGGAACGTCCTCCCACTCGTCGGTCGTGTGCTCCCCGACCACGGTGGGCAAGTCTTCGAGGTCTATCATCGGTGCGTCGGCAAGGAGGAACGCGCGCTCCAGGACATTCTCCAACTCGCGCACGTTGCCCGGCCAGTCGTGGAGTTCGAGTGCCGTCATGGCCCGCGGGGTAATTCCATCGATCTGCTTCTCGAATTCGTCCGCAAACTGCCGGAGGAAATGATGCGTGAGCAGCGGGATTTCCTCGGGCCGATCCCGGAGCGGCGGAAGAGGAATCGCAAAAACACTGAGCCGATAGAAGAGATCGTCACGGAACGACCCTTCCTCGACCATCTCCATGAGGTCGCGGTTGGTGGCCGCGATCAGCCGGACATCCACTTCCACTGATTTGTCCGCCCCCACCGGACGGATCTCCCGTTCCTGGATGAGGCGAAGCAAGCTTCCCTGGACCTGCGAGGAGATCGTGCTGATCTCGTCCAAGAAGAGGGTTCCCCCCCGAGCGGCCTCTACCAGCCCTTTGCGATCCTTCACCGCTCCGGTAAACGCCCCACGCACGTGCCCAAACAGCTCCGATTCGAGCAGCGACTCGGTGAGTGCAGCGCAGTCGGCCACCACAAACGGGCCGTCCTTGCGCGGGCTGTTGTAGTGGATAGCGCGAGCGATCAGCTCCTTCCCCGTTCCGGTCTCGCCCGAGATGAGCACGGTGCTGTTGGCGGGCGCCACCTTGGTGATGAGTTGCATGACTTTGCGCATCGGCGGTGAGGAGCAAATCACATTCCCGAACCGGTACCGCGTCTCGAGTTCGGCCCGCAGTCGCTGGGTCAAGTCGAGGAGGTGTTTGCGCTCCAGCGCGCGCGCGACCGCGACCATGAGCTGATCCGGGCTGACGGGTTTCTGCAGATAGTCCGTCGCACCGAGCTTAATTGCCTCCACCGCCGTCTGGATCGTGGCGTACCCGGTCACCATGATCACCTCGGTCTCGGGCGACACGGAACGAACTTGGCGCAAGAAGTCGATGCCATCCATCTCCGGCATCTTGATGTCGAGGAGCAGGAGATCGAACGTTTCCTTTCGGACGAGATCGAGACCCTCGCGTGGCGATCGCGTGGTCGCCACGCTGTACCCCTCTTCCGTAAGAACACGGCGTATGCTCTCACAGACCACGGCTTCGTCGTCCACGGCCAGCACGCGAGGGGGCTCAGTCCAGGTGTGCTCGTAAGTCATGAGGTAGGACTTCTCACTGGTTGCTCCGCCACGGGAATGAGAACGGTGAACTCCGCCCAGCTCTTCCCGTCGCTGGTGACGAGAATAGTACCACGGTGACGCGTAATGATCGCATGCGAGACGGACAGGCCCAGGCCCGATCCCTGGCCGACAGGCTTGGTCGTGAAGAACGGATCGAAGATCTTATCGAGGTCTTTCGAGGGAATACCGGTACCGCTATCACGAACCCGTATGCGGAGTAACTGCCGCCGGGGACTCGGCGGCAGCTTGACGGACGGATAGGCGGTTCTCGTCGTGGCGTCCGCCTTGAGCGTGATCCGCCCACCATCCGGCATGGCTTGGATGGCATTCAGAATGAGATTGACGAAGACCTGGGTCAGCTGAACCGCGTTCGCCTCGACAAATGGGAGATTGCCCGGGACCGACATGTCGATCTCGACGCCGTGGCTGCGAACCTCGACCCTCAGGATCTCCAACGCCTGCTCGATGAGCTTCGCGACTTCGAGTAACTCGATGTGGGGCTCCTGCGACTGGTCCCGGGAGAAATCGAGCAAGGTCCGGATGATCGCCGCGCACCGGTCGGTCTCGTGCAGGATCATCCGGAGGTCCTCGTGCTCCTGTGAATCGGGTGGAACCCGTTTTTGGACCATGTGGGCAAAGGTCACGATCGCCATGAGGGGGCTGTTGAGTTCATGCGCGATCCCTGCGGCAACGAGCCCGACCGACGACAGTTTCTCGGCCTGCACGACCTGGAATTGTGCCGTCCGAAGCTCCTCGGCCTTCTGGGCGAATTTCTCCTCGAGATGCTGTTGCGAGGTGTCGAGGCTCTCGATCATCTCGTTGAACGACTGGGCGAGGAAACCGATCTCATCGGTCGCCCCGGAGGGAACTTGCAGCGTGTAGTCACCTTCGGCGACCCGGCGGGTGGCGGCGATCAACCGGGTGACCGGTTGGCGTACGCTCTGCCGAATCAAGAAGAAGAGCGCACTCGTGATCAAGACCACGGCCGCAAGAGAAACGAGGAGGGCGTTTCTGGTCGAGGCAAACAGGCGGTCCTGTGTGGGCTCGAGAGACATCGCCACGTCGAGGACACCGAGCACGCTCTGGGTGGCGGGCAACGCGTGACAGCCGGCGGGGTGGCAGCCCTCCTCGTTTCGGATCACGTAAATAGTCGCGAGGGTCCTCCCACGCTGGGGGTCAGTGTAGATACGCGATCGATCTTCGAGGTCGAGATTCCGGTAGGGCTCGGACTCGGCATGGCACGTGATGCAGGCTTCGGCCTGCTTGTCGACGACCCGGCCGACCTCCTCCTCCCACGAGGAGTAGGAGATCCTCCCCTCTTTGTTGAACAGCCGTACCCGCGCGATCCCGGGATGCTCACCGACCGACACGATCACCTCGTGGACGCCCTCCCTCCGGTTAGCGAGCATGTCGTGGTTGATGCTGAGGCGAATCGTTTCCGCGATGCTCTCGGAGCTATGAATGACCTCCGCGAGGACCTGTTTTCGCTGGGAGCTGATGAGGATAAACGAGAGCGTCGCGACACCGCCGAGGGCGAGAAAGCCGGCGAGGAAGGCTATGCGGGAACTCAGTGTCCGGGGCAGCACTCTGACGTGACCCAAGCAGGAGTTGACGGGCGCTGGCTGGCCGAACCACTGGCCGCTCAATCACTTCCTGACGGGAAACCTACCCCGGAGCTGGCTCGTTTGGGAGCCGCTCCGGGTCTTCTAGCCGGTGCCTCCTAGCACGGCGAGGCGCTCCTCTACGTCGTCTATCAACGGGCGGAGAGACGAGTGGGGGTTGGTCCACTGGGCCAGCGCCAGGCGATACTGCTCCTCCGCTTCGGCAGTGCGGCCGAGCTCCTGCAAAGCCAATCCCCGGAACACCCTGACCCGCCCGATCATGCCCCATCGAGGGTCGAAGCGGTCGTTGTTGAACTGCGCGGGCTCAAAGGTATGGAGAATGTCGAGCGTAGTCTGATAATCTCCCAAGAGCAGATGGGCCAGACCGGCCAACGGCACCCGGTAGTGGCTGGAGAGATAGACCCGCTCCTCCTTGGCGGTGGCCTGGACCTCGTTACCGGGACCGGGTTCGTTGAGGATGTCACGCGCCGTAGTAGTGTCTTTGCGGCTCAAAGCCAAGAGGGCCCGTACCTCCCTGGCCAGGGTGTGATTGGTGAGCGCCTCAAACTCCACCAACGCGGTGGTGTCGCTGAAGGTGCTCAGGAAGACCCCAAGGGCCGCGGGGGCACCGGCCATCGCCACGTCGTGGCGGACCTCAGCCGGCGCTAGCCGAGCAGTCTCCGCCACCGCATCCCAGACACGGCGCTGCATCGCTGCGGGAGCCTCGGTTGCGGCGTAGAGATTCCCCAGGGTATTCCGGCTCCACCACTCCTCGAAGAACTCTGCGTTTGGTCCCCCTTCCTCAGGATACAAGGTCTGGCGGACGTCATCGGCAAATTGAACTGCCTGGGCCGCGTTGGTGATGTCTCCCTGATAGGCGAAGGCGTTGGAGCCTGCGGCGACCAGGTTGACCAAGTCATAGTGGCGATCGAGGACGCCGAAATCCGAGGCAGCAACCGAGTCGAGCGCACCCCGCACGACCTCCGCCGCGCTCTCGAAGCTGCCCGATGCGAGGTGCACGCGGGCCTCACGGAAAGGAAGGTCTGGTCGGGGCCGCCCCGTCTGGCGTGCCTGGGTGATCTCTCCTAAGGCTGCTGCATGCTGCGCGCTCAGAATGTACGCGTCGATGAGGGCGTTGTGGGCCCGTTCGACGTTCGGCTGGCTGGCTACCCAGAGCCGCGCGCGACGAACGGCGTCGGCTCTGGCCCGTGCAGCGGCCTGGCGGAGGTTGATCGAATCGAGCAGATGGTCGCCGGCCTTGGTGCGCGCTTCGACCAGGGAATCGCCTGGCATCAACGCGATCAGACTGTTGGGTCGGGCGGCATTGGCGAGGATCCCCATGATGTGGTCGAACGCCAAGGCATATCCTGGGTCCAACTCCAGGGATCGAGAAAACGCCCGGAGCGACTTGGTCCATCCACCCGACCGGTCCTCGCCAGGCTGGTGAAACCAAGAATCCCCCAGCCCGTACCACGCGTCGGCATCCCCCGGGTTTTGGGCCAAGAGTTCCTCATATAGCGTCCTGGCGCTTGCCTGGTCTCCTTCGATGAAAGCCCGATAGGCCTGTATGACCTTGCGCTCGTGGGCGGGAAGGCCACTCGAATACCGGGTCGCCAGCACCATAGCGCGGTTCGAAATCGAGTCACCGGTTCCGAGGCTCCATCCCCGGGCCAACGCCAACTTGTAGTACGCCAGGCCGAACGCACTATCGAGCGAGACGGCCCGATCGAGGTCGGTGATCGCGTCTTGCAGTTCCCAAGTGTTCAAGTGTTGCACGCCATTCAGGTAGGCCCGGTAGGCCGCGACCGAAGACGTCGTGGCCTGGGCCAGGTCGGTCTGCACCTCAGACGGCGCCCCGCTCAAGTCGAGGAGGCGTGTGGCCAACACGTCGAAGGTGGCCCGAACGTCATCTCCAATCGGTGCACTCGACCGCGCGAGATCCACCCGGTTTCCGCTCGCCACGTCAAATACCCTGGCGGTGAGCCGGAGAGAGTCCGCCGTCAGTTCGAATTCGCCCATCACGACGGTCCAGACACCCGCATCCCGGGCGAGACGGCGGGCGCGTCTCAGACCGATGCTGCCGCCGGGCACCACGTCACTCGTGGCCAGAAGGTCGTGGACCCGCTCCTGATCCACCACGGACAGGTCGTCCCACTGAGACAGGTTGAGCGCCAGCATGCTCACGCTGCCCGTCCGGAGCCACTCCAGCTCCGGGTCGTTGCGCAGATTGTTGAATGGGAGCACCAAGATCGAGTGGCGTGGATTCACGCCCTCGGGCGGACCGGGATCTCCTCGTCGAGCAACCGCAACCGTGGTGGCGGTGGCCAGGAGCGCGACTGTGACCAGTGCCAGGGTCCGTCGACGATTCCGCTGCGGGACCTTGCGGGTCCCTTGGATGGCTTGTCGCAATTCCTCACCGGCCTGCCATCGGTCTCGTGGTTGCTTCTCCAGGAGCCGCATCGTGATGTCCGCCAATCGGGGCGGACAGTCGGGTCGGCGCCTTGCGATTGGCTCAGGGGTGGCCGACAGGTGCCGAGAGACCACCAGCCGATGGGGCCCAGTGAAGGGCGGACTCCCGGTGATCATCTCGTACGCCAGCACGCCGAGGCCATAAAGGTCACTTCGAGAATCGACCTCCTCGCCGGCCGCCTGCTCCGGGCTCATGTAGGTCGGGGTGCCGAGGACCACGCCCTCGCCCGTGATCTCAGTCGCGTGATCTCCCGCCACCAGCCGTGCGATGCCGAAGTCAACCAGCAGCGCTCGACCCGTGTCCTGTTCGATCAGAACATTCTCCGGCTTGATGTCCCGATGGACCACGCCGGCCTTGCCCGCTGCGTCCAGCGCTGCCGCCAGGTCCATGAGGATGCTCTCGGTCGCCTCCGCGGTGAGCTGCTTCTCCCGGGCGAGACAGTCCCGAAGGCTCTCGCCCCGAACGTAGTCCATCACGTAAAAGAGCAACCCTTCGATCTGACCGGCGGAGTGAACCGTGACGATGTTGGGGTGATTGAGTGCGGC
>JABDII010000495.1 GCA_013003805.1 Gemmatimonadales bacterium | reverse complement strand
GTATAGGTCCCCCCCTTGAGCAACCCGCCGCCCTCCACCACGTACGTATTCGTGCCGATCCCTTCGATCCGCGCCCCCATCGCCACCAGCATGCGTGCGAGGTCCTGCACATGCGGCTCCGACGCGGCGTTTCGCAAGACGGTCCGGCCCTCCGCGGCGACCGCCGCCATGAGCGCATTCTCGGTCCCGGTGACGCAGGGCTCATCGAGGAAGATGTCCTCTCCCGTGAGCTTCTTGGTCCGGAGCTCATAGCGGTCGCCGACGTCCACTTCGGTGCCCATGTGCTCGAGCGCGAGCAGGTGGGTGTCGATCCGCCGGCGTCCAATGACATCGCCGCCGGGCGGAGGCAGCACCACCCTGCCGAAGCGAGCCAATAGTGGTCCGGCCAGGAGGATCGATGCCCTGATCCGAGCGCACAGGTCGGGATTGAGCGCCTTGCTCTGGCCGTTTCGGGTATCTATCTCGAGGGTGTTCGCTCCGGTCCACTCGATCTCCGCACCGAGATCGGCCAGGAGGGCGACCATGGTCTCGACATCGCCGATGCGCGGGACATTCTCGAGGGTGACGGGCTCCTCACACAGGAATGTGGCCGTCAGGATCGGAAGTGCGGCATTCTTGTTGCCGGCTGGCCGGATGGTACCGGAGACCGGAGTGCCGCCGTGAACCACGAAATGGGAAGACATGGCCTAAGCTTGCCCGTCATGATGGAGTGCGTCAAGCTGCCCAGGGAGCGGCGAATCACGGCACCAGGGATTCCGCTCTCCCAAATCGAAGCTAAACTTCACGCAGCGCGACTTGCCCATCGGCCGACCGCCGAGTGGGCGTGGAAAGGAGCCACATGATCGCCTTCGCACAGGCAGCGGCCGAAGCTCCCACCTGGGTCGGTCCATTGGTGGCGATCTCCCTCCTCCTCATCGCCCTGGTGTACATCCTTATCGGCATCGTGGTGGTGATCGCCGCGAGGGGGACCTCCAAGCGCGTCGCGGCCATGCAGGAGACCCTGTCGGACCTCCGCCAGGACCTCGATCCGGCCCTCCGCTCCATCAAAAGCGTGGCGGAAGACGGTGGTGCTGTCGCCAAGACGCTGCGGCGAGAGTCGGACGAGTTGGTGGACGCGAGCCGCCAGATTCGACGCAAGCTGGTCACCGGCAGCGAACGCATCCAGGAACGCCTGGAGGATATGGACGCGCTATACGAAGTGGTGTACGACGAGGTCGAGGAATCGGCCCTCGGCCTGGCCGCTGGTCTCCGGACCGCCCGGCACGGCAAGGCCTTGCTCGCTCCGGTCTCTCGGCTTATCCGTCGTCGTCGCCGCCGCCGCAAACGCCGGTGAAGCTCACGCAGTTCGTCGTCGCACTGGCAGTCGTCGGTGTCGTGGTCCTGCTGGTTCCCGAAAACCTCTACGCCTGGACGCCAGCGACCCATATCTACCTTGGCAAGGCCGTGCTCGCCGAGCTGCACTTGCTCACCCCTGCGGTTGCCGAGCTGCTTCGCGCATTCCCTTTCGATTTCTTATACGGCAACATCGCGGCCGATTCCTCGATTGCGAAGAGCTACGCTCCGGTCAGCCGACACTGCCATCACTGGCACGTGGGTCAGGAGATTTACGACCACGCACCGAATGATGCTCTTCGCGCGTTCGGTTTGGGGTACATGGCGCATCTCTCGGCCGATACCGTGGCGCACAACTACTTCGTGCCGCGCCAGCTCGCCCTCACGAGCAGTACCGCCTCCGTGGGACATGCGTACTGGGAAGCCCGGTTCGAGGTCCACCTCGGCGACGCCTACGCCGCGGAAGCCAAGGAGATCATTCAACTCGACCACACGCGGGCAGACGACTTGCTCGATCGGATCATCTCGCCCACCATCTTCTCCGTCCGTACCAACCGCCGGTTGTTTCGTGGGATGGTCCATCTCACCCAAAAACCGACCTGGCAACGTGCCTTCCAGGTCGCCAAGGAGCGCAGTCGGTGGGATCTCGGCAATCACGATATCGAACGGCATATGGCGCGTTCGTTCGATTTCATCATGCAGGTCATGGCCGAGATGGAACCGGCCGCTCGGCTGCTCGACCCATCCGGTACGGAGCCGCTCAAGCTGGCGAAGCACATGCGGCGCGAGATCCTCCAGGATCGCGGTCACGGTGATCTCGACCGACTGCATGAGATGGCCCAACAACACTTCGGCCTGCCAGAACGGCCGCTCGCCTTTTGGGATCGAGCCAACCTGCCTACCCCATGGACCGTCGGGCGGAACGGGGGCAGGCGGCAGAAACGGAAGAAGAAGAAGAAAACGCGAACCTGAGGGGCGGTCCGCGTGGTGAGGATGGAGGGTGCGGTTACTCCTCGAGCTGTTTTGCGAGGACCGGCTGCACGCCCTTGGGATCGGCCTGGCCCCTGCTGCGCTTCATCACCTGTCCGACGAAGAAACCCATCAGCTTGGTTTCACCCCCACGGTAGCGCGCGACCTCCTTGGGAAAAGCGGTCAGTACTTCGGTGACCCACGCGGTGAGCTGGTCGGTGTCGCCCACTTGGATCAACTCGAGCCGCTCCGCCACCCCACGAGGGTCCTCCGTCGTCCCAGGCAACTCGCCGAAGATTCGCTTGGCGGCTTGGAGGCTCACCACATCTTCATCCACTAGCGCGATGAGTTGAGCGAGTCGCTTTGGCTCGACCTCGAACGCACCGCTCGCGTTGTAGGCCGATCTGACTTCGGTTCGCACCCAATTGGCCGCCTTCTTGTCATCGGCGCCTGCCTTGACCACATCCTCGAAGTATTCGGCTACTCCCTTTTCCAAAGTGAGTTCGAACGCGTCCTCCGCGGTGATGTTTCTGTATTGTCGACCAAATCGCTCTTGCAT
>JABDII010000471.1 GCA_013003805.1 Gemmatimonadales bacterium | reverse complement strand
CGTCGTGGTCACGGACCATCACCTTCCAGGGCCCGAGCTGCCACCGGCGGCGGCGGTGATCGATCCTCAGCAACCGGACGATCACTCCGACACCACGCATCTCTCCGGCTCCGGAGTGGCATTCAAGCTGGTCCAGGCCTTGGTGCCCCGGCTCGGTCTCCCCGCCAACCTGCCGCTACACTTGCTCGACTATGTCGCCTTGGCCACCGTTGCCGACATCGTTCCCCTGACCGGCGAGAATCGCGCGCTTGTGCGCCATGGTCTGAAGGTACTCGCCAACAGCCGATGGGTTGGCCTCCGCGCGCTGGTTCGATCGGCCGGACTCGCAGGCGCGGAACTTCGCGCCGGCCACCTCGGCTTCATTCTCGGTCCTCGGCTCAACGCAGTGGGTCGCATCGGAGAGGCCATGGACGGGCTTCGGCTCCTGGTGACCGACGACGAGCCCGAGGCCGAACGGCTGGCCCTTCAGCTCGAAGCGGTCAACTTGGAGCGGCAGACCATCGACCAACGCATCCTGGGCGAAGCCCTCGAGTTGGTGGAGCGCGAGACCGACCCGGATCGAGACTTCGGCCTGGTCCTGGCAGGCGAGAGCTGGCACGCCGGGGTGGTTGGCATCGTCGCGTCCCGCGTGGTGGAACGCTACGGCAGGCCGACCTTCCTGGTGGCCTTCGATGGTGAGACGGGCAAGGGCTCGGGTCGGAGCATTCCAGGGTTCGACCTCCATGCCGCCCTCGTGGAATGCGGTGATCTGCTCGATCGCTTCGGTGGGCATCGGATGGCCGCTGGGATCACCATTCGGTGGTCCCGCCTCGAGGCGTTCCGTGAGCGCTTCGCCGCGGTAGCGCGCCAACGCCTGGATGCGAGCGACCTCGGGCCCAGACAGCGCGTCGACCTGGTCATCGACTTGGCGGATGCGACCGACGCACTCGAGCGCCTGTGCCGTCATCTCGAGCCATGCGGCATGGGCAATCCCGGCCCGGTATTCGGCGTACGGGACGTGCGCGTGGAGGGCACCAGGGTGGTTGGGAATGGGCATGTGAAGACGGTCCTGCGCGCCGCCGGAGGCCGGCTCGAGGCCATCGGATTCCGGTGGGCCGACCGCCTGCCCGAGATGGGATCGCATGCGGTGGATGTTGCGTTCAAGTTGGATCGGAACGAGTATCGTGGTCGGAGTTCGCTCCAGGCCCGTTTGGTAGCGCTCTCGCAGCGCGGAGCGGCCAGGCCGGCGATTCTGACTTCGGAGGAGCGGCCCGGCTAGGTGGTGCGGATCATTGCCGGGACATTCCGGGGGCGCCGGCTCGAGGCCCCTCGAGGCCCACGCGTTCGGCCGACCAGCGGACGTGTCCGCGAAGCCTGGATGAACATCCTTCGGGACCATCTGGCTGGGGCACGCGTTCTCGATCTCTTCGCTGGGAGCGGGGCGCTGGGGCTCGAGGCCTTGTCGCGTGGCGCGGCCTCGATCACGTGTGTTGAACGCGGAACGACGGCGCTGGCGGCGCTTCGCGCCAACATCGCCCAACTCGGTGTCGAGGGGCATGTGACGATCCACCGTGGAGATTCGTTGGATTTCGTAAGTGGCCTGGGTCCCAACGCCTACGACGTGGTCCTGGCCGATCCGCCATATGGCGAAGCGATCGCGACCGGGCTGGTTCGCCTCTATCGCCAGGTCCCGTTTGCGCGCATTCTTTCGGTGGAGCACCCTAGCAGCGAGCAACCCGGCGGCGACGACATGCGACTGTACGGGTCAACAGCACTCACCTTTTGCTACGCGCGATGACACGCATCGGA
Source organism: Gemmatimonadales bacterium (assembly GCA_013003805.1). Classification (GTDB taxonomy): domain Bacteria; phylum Gemmatimonadota; class Gemmatimonadetes; order Gemmatimonadales; family GWC2-71-9; genus JABDII01. Next base: position 4,106 of record JABDII010000471.1, on the reverse strand, counting down.
CTCTACCCAGGGTCGTTCGACCCGCCGACGAAGGGACACGAGGACCTGATACGGCGGAGCTTCAGCCTCTGCGATCGGCTCATCGTGGCGGTGGCCGTGAACGGCGCGAAGGAGCCACTCTTCTCGCCGGAGGAGCGGGTGGCGATGCTGCGCACGGTGGTGGGAGAAGAACCCAAGGTGGAGCTCCGCACCTTTGATGGCCTACTCGCAGACTTCGCCAGCGAGGTCGGCGCGGCAGTCATCATTCGCGGCCTTCGCGCGGTGAGCGACTTCGAGTATGAATTCCAAATGGCCTTGATGAACCGGCAATTGCACCCTGGGCTCGAGACGGTATTCCTGGTCGCCGCGGTGGACCTCACGTACTTGAGCTCCAGCCTGGTCCGTGAAATTGCGCGCCTCGGCGGCGACGTCGGTGACTTCGTCCATCCGACCGTCTCCACGGCACTCCGGGAGCGCTTCGCCCCATGAGTTTCCGCGAATCGCTGCTGGCGCGCGCGAAAGGCACCAGCGCGCGGCTCGTCTTCCCTGAGGGCGGGGATCGGCGGGTCGAGGCGGCCGCCGCCCGGGTTGGTGACCTGGGAATCGCTGAGCCGATCGTGGTCGGCGGACCGGCCGGGTTGGATCCCGCGTCGGATGCGCGGACAGGTCGGGTCGCTGAACATCTGCGTTCCCGGAGGCCGGACGCGGTTCGAGACGCCGTCCATGCGCTCGATCTCGCCAGCGAGCCGCTCCTCTTCGGTGCATGCATGGTGGCATTGGGGGAAGCGGACGGATGCGTCGCGGGGGCCGTGCACTCGACGAGCGAGGTCTTGCGTGCCGCTCTGTGGGCGATCGGAGTCGCGCCGGATCACCAGCTCGTGAGCTCGGCGTTCTACATGATTCTTCCGGACGATGCCGTGCTCACCTTCACCGACTGTGGCGTTGTTCCCGAGCCGAGCGCTGAGGAGCTGGCCCACATAGCACTCGCCGCGGCTCGGGAGCGGTCGCGGTTGATTGGCGACGCGCCTCGGGTGGCATTCCTCTCGTTTAGCACCAAGGGGAGCGCGGATACCCCGCAGGTCGAGCGCGTTCGCGAAGCCGTGGCCCTCTTTCGCGAACTGGCTCCGGGCGTTCCGTGCGATGGGGAATTACAGGGTGACGCCGCACTCGTGCCGGAGGTTGCGGCGCGCAAGGCGCCGGAATCTGCGGTTGGCGGAAGCGCCAATGTTCTGGTCTTTCCGAATCTGGACGCCGGGAACATTGCCTATAAACTCGTCCAGCAACTGGCGAAGGCAACCGCCCTCGGCCCGATCCTCCAAGGCGTGGCGCGGCCGGTGGCAGATCTGTCGCGGGGGGCAACGGTGGATGATATTGTAGACATCGCAGCACTAGTAACATTGCAGGCCGGTCCCACGAGCACCTGAGGGAGGAACGGGATGGAGTTCAGCGCCACCCAGCATGATTCCGGCGTCGTCGTCGTTCGAGTGGAAGGCCAGCTCATTGTCGGCAATCGCCAGGAGTTGAAGACACTCGTTGAGGATGCGATCGAAGAAGGACAACGTCGGTTCCTCATCGACTTTGAGAATACCGGCTATATCGATTCGTCGGGCCTTGGGGCGCTCGTTTCCATCTCAAAGAAGATCCGTGACCAAGGGGGGACGTTGCGGTTGGCGAATCTGAACGAGGACCTTCACTCGCTCTTCGAACTCACCAAACTCGATACGCTGTTCGCGATCGACGACTCCACGGATCAGGCGCTCACCCAGTTCTAGCCGGCAGGTAGCGTGAAGCAATGACGGCTCCGCTCAAGCTCTGTGTTCGCCGGTCGGAGGTGGCCGCGCCCTCGGGCCACGTCGTCGACGTGTCGGTCGTTCTCCCCAGCGAGATTCAACACATCGAAGCGGCGGTTGAGTTGATGGCGCGTCATTGCTTCGCCGGGCATCCCTCGACCAGTCGTTTGCGATTCCGCCTCCAAGTGACACTCTCCGAAGCACTCGCCAATGCCATCATCTGTGGCAATGGCCAGGATCCGTCCAAGCACGTGACCATCCAAGCACAGTGTCGATCCGATGCCATCGAGCTCTCCGTGGCTGACGAGGGTACCGGGTTCAGTCCGGATCAAATCACCGCCCCGATGACGGGAGCGGAAATCGAAAGCCAGTGTGGCCGGGGGTTGTTTCTCATCCGGCACCTGGCGGACCACGTCGCCTTCAACGAAGAAGGGAACGCCATCTGCATCACGCTGCGCCGCCCTTAGGGCCACTGGACTCCACCCTCCAAGCCCTGGGCGCCCTCGTCGGGAGTAGGCTCCGCCTCTGGCGCCTGCACGACCGGACGCTGCGCTTCTCGGGCGGGACGGACCCGGGCTGGGTACCGGCCGTTCCTGCCAAGGCGGGTCTGGCGGAGACCCCGGACGGTGACACCTGGTTCGAACCGGTCCCGGGCATCGCGGATTTCTGGGTCGAACTGGTGTCCACGACGGGGGTCGACACCTCGGAGGCTGGGCCTCGAGCCGGACAGGTGATCGGCGCCCTCCTCGCCGGCGAACGACAGATCGGCCTCATGACCGAAGAGCTGGCTGGGCGGTATGAGGAAATCGATCTCCTCTACGCCATTAGTGAAATCCTCGGCCAGACGGTTCGTCTCGAGGTCGCCGCCCAAACCATCCTGCGTGAGGTCAGCACCGTTGTCGGAGCGCGCCGTGCGTCGATCATGGTCTACGATGAACCCGGTCACACGCTTCGCGTCGTCGCCACGCGCGGCGGGATTCCGGGGTCGGTGCCGCCGGTGGCGGTCGATGACCGGGGCTCGGTCGCCGCGAGAGCCTTCCGAGAGCGTCGGGTCCTGTCCAGCGATGACGATCGTCAGGCGCCCCGCCGAGCGCCGGCCGGCGGGGACCGCGGGTACCTCGGGACCTCCTACCTGAGCATCCCTATTTGCTACGCGGCGCCGGGCGCACATACCCGGTGTGTCGGTGTCATCAACCTGACTGACCGGATCGGGGGCGACAGCTTCACCGCGGGTGATCGGAAGCTGCTTGCGGCGGTGGCCAATCAGATCGGCGCCGCTATCGAGAACGCGCGGTTGGTCGTGCGCGACATGCAACAGCAGCGGCTGCAACACGAACTCGAGCTCGCCCACGATCTCCAACTCAAGTTGCTGCCCGACCCCGCGGTGCTGCAGCCGGAGGCGCAGGTCGCCGCGCGCTTTCACCCGGCTGAATCGGTCGGGGGTGACTTCTATACGTTCACCCGGCTCGGGCGTGGGCGCGTCGGCGTCATGTTGGGAGACGTGTCCTCCCATGGCTTCTCTGCCGCACTCGTCATGGCACTGGTCATCTCCGCGGCCGGCATCCACGCCTCAGCCGGGAGCGCACCAGATGAGACCCTCGCGGCCATGCTGGCGAGCCTCTCGGAAGATCTCACGTCGACGGAGATGTACCTCACTGCGTTCTATGGTGTGCTCAATTCGCGCTCTCGACGTCTGGTCTACGCCAACGCTGGCCATCAACATGCCTTCCGCATTCCAGTGAGTGGCCCGCCCGAACGGTTGGAGACGACGGCGCCGCCACTGGGACTCGCGGCCGGAAAGACGATCCGTCGGTGCAAGATGGCGTGGGATCGGGCCGACCTGCTCTGTCTCTGGACCGATGGGCTCGTCGATGCGAGGAACGACCGAGGCGAGGCATTCGGTGAGGAGCGTTTGTTGACCGAGCTTTCTGCCAATCGGTCCTTGCCGGTATCGGAGATCGCGGACTCGGTCTTCGCGAAGGCCGATGCATTCGCCCCAACGCCCCGGGACGATCGTTCGCTCCTGATCCTCAGGATCTGAGCACCACCCGGGGCTCGGATCCTCCGCCATGCCTCGAGCCAAGCGCAGACTCGGCCAGCACTTCCTCTCCGATCCAGGCATCCTCCGCCGGATCGTCGATGCCCTGGATCCCGATCCCGACGACGTGGTTTTGGAAATCGGCCCGGGACGCGGGTCCCTCACCGCGGTCTTGGTCGAGCGGGGTGCTGACCTCACTGCCATCGAACGTGACCCGGAGCTAGTTCCATCGCTCGAGGGCCGATTTCCGACCGTGGAGATCGTCCAGGGGGACGCTCTCGCGGTGGATTGGTCTCTCC
>JABDII010000469.1 GCA_013003805.1 Gemmatimonadales bacterium | reverse complement strand
GGACAGGCTATTCTCGCGCGCGTCGGCCAATTGGGTGCTGACACGCTCCTCCCGGACGATCCAGGATTTCCTGCGTCGCTCACGACGATCCCCGACCCTCCGGTGCTCCTCTTTGCGAAGGGAGACCTCTCACTCCTGGCCTCCCCGGCCGCGGCGCTCGTCGGAAGCCGAGATCACAGCCCGTACGGAAGAGAGGCCTGTTGTGAGCTCGCCCGGTGCGCCGCGCGAGCAGGCCTCACGGTGGTGAGCGGTATGGCTCGCGGGCTCGACGCCGTGGCTCATCAAGCCGCACTCGACGCCGGAGGCGGAACGATCGGCGTGCTGGGCAATGGGTTGGGCGTGATCTACCCTGCGGCCAACCGATCGCTGTACCAGCGGGTGGCCCAGGTCGGTCTCTTACTCTCCGAGTTCCCGCCCGGGGAGCGTCCTCATGCGGGGAGCTTTCCGCGCCGGAACCGCTTGATCAGTGGGCTCGCTCGGGTAACGGTAGTGATCGAGGCGGGAGAACGGTCGGGCACGCTGATCACGGTTGCCGCAGCACTCGATCAGGGACGGGATGTCATGGCGGTTCCGGGGCCGATCACGAGCCCGACATCGGTGGGGACGAACCGGCTCATTCGCGATGGCGCGGCACCACTGCTCGAACCGGCCGACCTGCTCGCGCTGTTCGATGGCCTCGCCGCTCCGGTGAAGACGCGGGAGGAGAGGCGTCCCCCACTCTTGGCCGACGACTCCCAGCGGGTCTACGACGAGCTCGACGAAGCGCCCATACACCTCGACGCACTCGCCGATCGTCTCACGGAGCCGGTGGGCCGGCTGCTCGCGATCCTATCGACGCTGGAACTCCAAGGCCTCGTCGAGCAACAGCCCGGGAACCTGTTCGCCAAGGCGTCGTGACGGCATCTTTCGAGTGAGATGCATGTTTACATCCATGTGCCGTTCTGCGCCCGACGGTGCAGCTACTGCGATTTTGCCATCGCGGTTCGGCGGACCACGCCCTCCGACGCCTTCGTGCGCGCCGTGCTCGACGAATGGGCCTCGTGGCAGGATCACCCGGTATGGGTCGACACCCCGCCGATTGCGACGGTCTACTTCGGTGGAGGGACTCCTTCTCGGCTGAACGGGGAGGCGCTCGGTGCCATCCTCCGGCGAATCAGAAGCGACCGCGTCCTCGGGCAGGATGCGGAAGTCACTCTCGAGGCCAATCCGGAAGACGTGAGCGCCGCCGCGGTCGAGGCGTGGCAGGCGATCGGCATCAATCGCATTTCTCTCGGCGCGCAGTCATTTGATCCAGCTGTGCTCACGTGGATGCACCGGACCCATACTCATGAGCAGACGGGGGACGCCGTCCGCGCGCTCAGACGCGCGGGCTTCGGGAACCTCTCGCTCGACTTGATTTTCGGGGCTCCTCGGCATCTCGGACGCGATTGGTCGCGGGACCTGGAGGAGGCGCTCGCCCTCGAGCCGACTCACGTCTCACTGTACGGACTCACCGTCGAGGATCGGACGCCCCTGTCGCGATGGATTGTCCAAGGGCGGTGCCGGGCGCCGGACGACGATCGCGCCGCCGAGGAATATCTCCGAGCGCACGACCGGCTCGAGGCCAGAGGGTTCGAGCACTACGAAGTGTCGAATGCCAGCCTTCCCGGCTACCGAGCTCGGCACAACAGCGCGTATTGGGATGGTGCCGATTACCTCGGGTTGGGGCCGTCGGCCCACAGCTATGTCGGAGACGAGCGGCGCTGGAATGTGCGGGAATGGGTGGCCTACGAACGGACGGTGCGAGGCGGTGGCTCGGTCGTCGCCGGACGCGAGCGCGTCAATGGTTCGCGCCAGCGTCTGGAACGTCTGTATCTTGGGCTCCGCACCAATCGGGGCGTACGTGCAGGCTTGCTGCCCGCATCACTGATTGAACGCTGGCGAGGGTCCGGATGGGCGATAGAACGCGATGGTCGCGTCTGCCTCACCTCGGAGGGCTGGCTCAGGTTGGACGCGCTGATCGCGGCCGTGGCCTGACCCAGAAGGAGGATCCGACCCTACCGCAGGCCTTGAAGAGACGCCTAGATTCTGACTATGCCTGACGCTGAACACCTCACCGATCGCCAATTGCGCGTCCTGGCCGCGGTCATCGAGACCTATATCGAGACCGCCGAGCCGGCGGGGAGCCGGCTCGTTGCCGCTCGCTCGGGAATGGGCATTTCGTCGGCGACCATCCGGAGCACGATGAGCGATCTGGAGAAGAAGGGCTACTTGTTCCATCCCCACACCTCGGCCGGCCGGATTCCCACCGATCGGGCCTACCGGGCGTACGTCGATCTCCTGATGCGGTTGGCTCCTCCCAGCACGGCCGAACGCGAGGCCCTGAGCCAGGAACTTCCTGGCTCCCGCGGGGGAGGAGCCGTGGAAGAGGTACTGCGTCGCGCGGCGCAGGTGCTCGGCGTGCTCACCCAGGAACTGGGAGTAGGTGTGGCGCCGGCGCTCGACGAAATCGTGCTCGAGCGGCTCGAGCTGGTTCGGGTCACCTCCGAGCGACTCCTGTTGGTCTTCAATCTTCGGAGCGGAGTCGTCCGGACGATTTTCGTGCAAATCCCCGGAGCGATCGCCCCCGATGTGGTCCACCGCGTGTCGCATGTTCTGAACGAGCGCCTCGCGGGCCTCAACCTCCGGGAGATTCGGACGTCGCTCGCGCAGCGCCTGCGGGATGCGGGGCAAACCGTTGAGGGCCGTGAACTCCTCAACATCTTCATCCGAGAGGGCGAAGAGATCTTCGATCTCTCGAGTGGCGAGGCCGACATCGTGTTGGGCAGCGCCCAAATGCTGGCGGACCAACCCGAGTTCGCGTCCAACGAACGCATGCGAGACCTCCTGGAGCTGACCGAACATCGTGATCTTCTCCAGGAAGCACTGAGGGATCGCCGCCGGACGGGTCTGAGCATCACGATTGGCGGTGAGAACCTCGACCCGCGCCTGAACGACTTCACCCTGGTCACCGCCTCATACGACCGCGGCGGGTTGACCGGCGTGATCGGCGTCCTGGGACCGACCCGGATGCCTTATGACAAGATCATTGGATTGGTCGAGCACACGAGCCGCTTGATCGAAGGGTTGTTGACGTGAGCGAATTCTATTCCTTGCTGGGTGTTTCGCGGACTGCCACGACCGACGAAATCAAGAAGGCCTATCGCAAACTCGCGCTCGAGTACCATCCCGACCGCAATTCGGCCCCCGATGCCGAGGAGAGGTTCAAAGAAATCACGGAGGCGTACGAGGTACTCAAGGAGCCAGACAGCCGGACTCGGTACGATCGGTACGGGAAAGCGGGTCTGGGGCGTGGTGCGGCCGGGTTCGATTTCCACCACGTCGATCTCGCCGAGGCGCTCGAGATTTTCATGCGCGATTTCGGAGGCTTCGGCGGCTTCGAATCGATGTTCGGCGGGCAGCGGCGCTCGGTCTCCGAGGCCCGGCGGGGCCAGGACATTCGCGTGTCCATCGATCTGACGGTGGCCGACGTCGCGAACGGGGTATCGCGGACCATCAAGCTCAAGACACTCGAACCATGCGAGCCATGCGAGGGGACCGGGGCTGAGCCCGGCTCGTCTCCGTCGACCTGCACCACGTGTGGCGGCTCCGGCGAGGTGCGCCGCGCCGCACGCAGCATGTTCGGTCAGTTCGTCTCCGTGTCGCCCTGTCCCACGTGCGCGGGCGAGGGCACGGTGATCCCGACCCCGTGCCAGCAATGCCGAGGCGAGGGACGGGTCCGGGGCGAACGCATGGTCAAGGTGGAAGTCCCTGCCGGTGTCGCGGCCAACAACTACCTCACGCTCCGTGGCCAGGGTGCGGCGGGGGCACGGAACGGTCAGGCAGGCGATCTGTTGGTCATGTTGAATTTGTCCGAGGACGAGCGATTCGAACGCCAGGGCCAAGACCTGTATTACGATTTGCCGGTGTCGTTCAGCCAGGCGGCGCTCGGTGGCGAATTCACTGTCCCGACCCCCTATGGAGACGAGAACGTCACCGTCTCTCCCGGTACCCAGACCGGAATCGTGCTGCAGCTGCGCGGCAAGGGGCTGCCCCACCTCGGCCGAGCCAGCAGGGGCGATCTGAATATTCGGATCCATGTGTGGACGCCCGAAAAGCTTACCTCCTCCCAGGAGGAGCTATTTCGCCGCCTGGCCGAGGTCGAAGGCGAACCGCCGAAGCGTGAGGCCGGGTTTTGGTCACGGCTGAAGGAGGCGCTGGGCGCATGAGCGGGTGGGCCATCGAGGTCCGGGTGCCACCCGGATCGCGAGCGGCAACGGCGGCGCGACTGGTCGAGTGGACGGAGTTGGCAGTGGAAGAGCGGGCTGATGGAACGCCGAACATCCTCCAGACGGTCAATTCCGCGCTGCTCCCCACCATTCGGCAAGCGCTCCGGCCTGCCGGGCGAGCAATCTTCGCGGGAATGGAACAGGAAGAAGCAGAAGAATTCCTCACGATGTTGAATCAAGAGGCCTTCGACCCGATCGACGAAGAATGCGATGCGGGGTGGTGGGCCGTGGCCGCCCACTGCCGGTGAAGACCGTGCTCTTGCCACCAGGCACGGTACGAGCCCACCAGGCGATCCCGATCAGTCCGGAGGAGCTGCGCCACCTCCGCGTCCGGCGCGCCGAGGATGGCGAGGCGGTGCGCGTCTGCGATGGGCACGGCGCAGTCGCCGAGGGTCGGCTCGAGTACGTAGGTCAGAGCGCCGTGGTGCATCTCGGTGAAAATGAGGATGTGCCAGCTCCAACACCGCTCATTCTCGCCGTTGGCGCCGGCGACCGGGAACGATTCGGCTGGCTCGTGGAAAAGGCGGCGGAACTGGGCGTCACCGAGATCGTCCCGCTCGACACCGTCCGGGCCAGGGACGCATCGACCAGGTTACGGACCGGTCAGGTCGAGCGCCTCACCCGGCGGGCCAGGGAAGCGCTCAAGCAGTGCGCTGGTGCCTGGGCGCCGGTGGTCCACTCACCTGTTCCGTTGGAGACGTTTCTCGCGGGCGCCCGGCCCGGCCAGAAGTGGGTCGCCGATCGTGCGGGCCCCTGGCCGACCGGGGTGTTGATCGATGCCCCTATCACGGTCGCCGTAGGTCCCGAAGGCGGCTTTACCGCGGACGAGCGGGACGGACTCGCCGCGGCCGGATATCGTCCTATGCGCTTGGCGGCGTCTGTCTTGAGATTCGAGACGGCGGCCCTGGTTGCGGCCGCGCACATGAGCATGCAAAGGAGAAGGGGACACGATGAGTGACTGCGTCTTCTGCAAGATCGCGGACGGGTCGATCCCGGCAGACATCGTAGCTCAGAACGATCATGCCGTGGCGTTCCGGGACCTGGACCCCAAGGCGCCGGTGCACGTGCTGGTGATTCCCACCCAGCATGTCGCGTCGGTACGCGATGCCAGCGGCCCGGATGCGGATCGGCTCCTGGGCGCTCTCTTCCAGTTTGCAGCCGGAGTGGCTACCGATCTCGGACTGGACGAGCGAGGGTACCGGTTGGTGACCAATACTGGGCCGGATGGGGGCCAGAGCGTGTTTCACCTCCATATCCACGTGCTGGGGGGACGGCTCATGGCCTGGCCTCCGGGGTGAGTCCTCCTTGCTCTCCCACGGAAGCCCGCATAAATTGAACGGCTCCAACTGTTTGCCCGTCTTTGGGCAGGAGAGGGGTGATACGTCGCATGGCAGAAGTCATCATCCACGATGACGAGAACTTCGAGCGGGCGCTCAAGCGGTTCAAGAAGAAATGCGAGAAGGCCGGGATTCTCTCTGACCTTCGCAAACACCGGCACTACGAGAAGCCGAGTGAGAAGCGCAAGCGCAAGCTCAACGCCGCAATTCGGAAGAACCGGCGCGGACCTCGGGCGCCACGTGCCTCCAGATCGTAGCCTCACGGAATCGCTTCAGGCTGCCCTCGCCACATCGCGGAAAGCGCAGGACAAGGACCGCACCCTCCTCCTGGGCACGCTCCTCGCCGCCGTCAAGAACCGTCAGATCGAGTTGCGTCGGGATTTGACCGACGACGAAGTCATCGATGTCCTTCGCAAGGGCATCAAGATGCGCAATGACGCGGCAGAGCAGTACGACAAGGCCCGTCGCCCCGAGTTGGCGGAGAGAGAGCGCGGCGAAATCGGAATCATCGAGGACTTCCTCCCGCCTCCGCCCGATCCCGAAGAGATCCGAGTCGTCGTGCGCCAGGTGATTGCCGCTGGCGCCACGGACCTCGGACGCGTCATGGGGCAGGTCATGCCGCAGTTCAGGGGGCGGGTGGATGGACGAGTGATCAACCGCATGGTGCGAGAGGAACTCGAGGCACGATGATCGGAGCGCCGCACGGTGAGCGAGAGACAGACGGGGTGCCGGGGTGGGTAGATACCGGCGCCCCGTTTCCTGTTACAGGCGCGTCCCAATCGGCCGCGTTCGACACGCTCGAGCTTCCCGTCGTACTCGATCGAGTCGCTGAGCACGCCGCGGGGCCACAGGGACGTCTCGCCATACAATCGCGGCGGCCGTCCACCGATCTGGACTGGATTCGAAACGAACTTGCCGTAGTTGCCGAAGTCGCCGCTCTGATGGACCGCGGGGATCCCGTCGCCGCCGAAGCAGTCCCGGAAGTGAGCGACGCGCTAGGTCGCGTGCGGGTGGAGGGCAGCGTCCTTGCGGGAAGCGAGATCCGGCTCTTACGCGCCCTCGTGTCGGCGGCACGCGCCACGCTCTCCACGCTTCGCCGCATTGCGCCGGATGCTCCTCGTGTGGTCGCCTTGGCACGCCCTCTCCCCGACGCCAATCTCGATCGGGCGCTGGATCGGGCCATCGACGATCACGGTGAAGTCTTGGATGGTGCGAGCACCGCGCTCGCTCACGCGCGCCGCGCCGTCAGATCGGCCCGGAGCCGCCTCCTCCAGAAGCTCGAGAAGATGCTCCAGGCGTTAGAGCGCACCGCCTCGGATCGAGGGACGGTGACGCTTCGGGGAGGTCGTTATGTGATCTCGGTCCGCCGCGATACCCGTCAGCGTCCTTCCGGCATCATCCACGATGAATCCGCCAGCCAAGAGACCCTGTTCATCGAGCCCAGCGAAACGATCGACCTGGGAAATGCTCTACGAGAGGCCGAGGTTGCCGAGGAACGGGAAACCCTCCGGGTGCTGCGTGAATTGACGCACGCGCTACGGGCGGAGGTGGACGGGCTCGAGAATGGACTCGCGATGGCCGTCGCGTTCGACGATCTGGTCGCGCGCGCCAAGTATGCGGCGGCGGTTGGAGCCATGCGTCCGGACGTCGCTCCTGCCCCTGCAGGCCTAGAGATCGTCGGCGCGCGTCATCCTTTGCTGCTTGGCGGCGAGGCCGAGGTCGTTCCGTTCTCGCTGTCCCTCGAACCGGGTGAGCGGACGGTCGTGATCAGCGGCCCCAACGCAGGCGGCAAGACGGTGGCCCTCAAGGCGGTGGGCCTCGTGGCCGCCATGACGCAGGCCGGCATCATCCCCCCGACTGGCCCCGGTTCGCGACTGCCGGTGTTCCGCCGCTTCTTTGTGGACATTGGCGACCACCAATCGATTGCGGCAAACCTCTCGACCTTCTCGGCACATGTCCGCGTGCTGCGCGACACGCTCGACCACGCCGACGATACCTCGCTCGTTCTGATCGACGAGATCGGAAGCGGAACCGATCCCGCCGAGGGCGCGGCCCTTGCCGAGGCGGCACTCGGGACGCTCACGCGCGCCGGGGCCACGACCCTTGCCAGCACCCACTTGGGTGCGCTCAAGCGGCTGGCCGAGACCCACGTCGGCGTGGTCAATGCGTCGCTGCAGTTCGATCCCAATACGCTAAGCCCGACCTACCGGTTCAAGAAGGGAGTACCGGGGCGCTCGTATGGGCTCGCCATCGCCCGGCGACTCGGCGTCACTGAGTCGGTGTTGCAGGAAGCGGATGCGTGCCTGCCGGCTGGTGAGCGAGCCGTTGACGCGCTCCTGGCCGAGCTGGAGTCGCGGCAAGAGACGCTGAGGCGCGCGGAGGCAGAGGCGACCGCGCGTCACACGGAGATCGTGAAGCAGGAAGAACGATTGGCCGACCAGGCCACACAACAAGATGTCCGCGAAGCGGAACTCGATCGGCGCCTGCGGGAGTCGGAGCGGGAAGGCCGCTCTCAAGCGAGAGCATATCTCTTGGAAGCGCGACGGCGGGTCGAAGAGGCACTCGCCATGGCGCGGGCGGCCGTCGATGAAGCGACGGCCCGCGAGGCGCGCCGCCTGGTTGAGGAAGGTGTCCATAGGGAATCCCAGGCTCAAGCCGAGGCCGACTCGGGCACGACTTCGGAACAGAGCCGCCTAAGCGTCGACTCGCTCGAATCAGGAATGCGGGTTCGCCTCGCGAATGGAACGGTTGGAGACGTGCTGGAGCGCCGGTCCGACGGTCGAGTGGAACTGCGCGTCGGCGTCATGCGCATGGTGGTGGACCCGCGCGAAGTCGTGGATCTGGCGGCGCGCCCTCCCGTCGAGGCGAGGCACTCCACTCTTCCAGCAGGGCGGTCGCCGGATGACACCGGAGGCAGTGCTTCCCTCGAGCTCGATCTCAGAGGGATGACGGGCGACGAAGCGGAGGCGGCGACGGTTGACGCGATTGACCGCGCCGTCTTGCTCGAGCAACCGTATCTCCGGATCATCCACGGCAAGGGGACGGGAGTGGTGCGGGACCGGGTCCTCGGCGTCGTCTCACAAGACGGTCGGGTCGCCCGGCACGAATTCGCCAAGCGCGAGGCCGGTGGCACCGGGGTGACGATTGTGGAGTTCACACCATGAGCATGATTCCGGACGAGTTGATCGAGCAGATCCGGGATAGTGCTGATCTGGTCGCCATCATTGGCGACTCGGTGGCGCTCAAACGAACGGGGTCGGACTACCGCGGACCCTGTCCGTTTCACGGAGGGACGCACCGGAATTTCGCCGTCATTCCGAAGAAGGGCCTCTTCTATTGTTATGTCTGCCACGCTGGTGGCGACGTCTTCTCCTATCTCATGAAGCGGTTTGGCATGGACTACCCCACCGCGATTCGCGACGTGGCGAGACGCGTGGGCATTGTCATCCCGGAAACCTCCGGTCCGACCGGCCCCGATCCCAGGGAACCGCTGTTCAGCGCTCTCACCGTGGCGCAGGAGTGGTACACCACCCAACTGCTCACGTCTTCCGAGGGCACCGATGCCCGCCGCTACCTCGACCAGCGGGAGTTCGATCTCGAGGCGCTTGCCCCCTACGGGTTGGGATTCGCCCCCCGAGGTCCCGCCTTCGTGAATGCGATGGCAGAGTTGGGGATTGCCGAGGCGGTGTTGACCGAGGCAGGACTCCTCATGCGACGGGAAGATGGAACGATCGTTCCCAGATTCCGTGGTCGTCTGCTCTTCCCGATTACGGACATCCGTGGACGCGTGGTAGGCTTCGGCGGGCGAATTCTCGGTCGGGGCGAGCCAAAGTATCTCAACTCTCCCGACACCGAAGTGTTTCACAAAGGCCGCCTGCTCTACAATCTGCACTTTGCCAAGAACGCCATCCGGAAGGAAGAGACCGCGCTGCTCGTGGAGGGATACTTCGATGTGCTCCGGCTTGTCCTGGCTGGCTTCGAGCACGTGGTAGCCCCCCTCGGGACCTCTCTTACCTCGGACCAAGCCGCCATCCTCAAGCGGTACACCCCGCTTGCGGTGCTGCTGTACGACAGCGACCCGCCCGGACTTCGGGCCACGTTCCGCGCCGCGGATGAGTTCTTGCGTCACAAAATGCGGGTCCATGTTGCCACCCTTCCGACTGGGCAGGACCCCGATACGTTGACCCGCGCGGGGGGGAAGGATGCGTTGCAGGAGATCGTGGCGGATGCGACCGATGTGCTGGAGCGCAAAATTCAACTCCTGGAGCGCAAAGGCTGGTTCGACAACGTGGCGCACCGGCGGGCTGCGATCGACCGCTTATTGCCGACCCTTCGTGCCGCGGCGGACCCGATCGAACGGGAGCTGTACTTGTCGCGCGTGGCAGAGAAGTCCGGGATCAGCAAGGACGTGTTGACCGAAGAGATCTCCCGGACGCCGGCGCTGGCCGATCCAGTCAAATCCCAGGACACTCGAGAGTCTCGCCCAGTGCCCCGGCGCCGGGATGGGGAAGCAGCCGAACGGGCCTTGCTGAGCGTCATCCTGTATGACACGATCTGGTTGGACCGGGCTCGGAACGAAGTTCCCCCGGAATGGTTCGAAGGCCAGCCGCTGCGAGAGCTCTTCGACCGACTGCGGGCTCCCGGTGGGGAACGGGGGCAGGGCGAGGTTCCTGAAGGCGTGTCGGGCGAGGCTCGGCTGGTGTGGGCTGAACTCAAAGCCCTCGACCCCGAACTGGCCGAGCAGGATGTCGATGACTTGTTTGTGCGAAGCTGCCAGGTGCTGGAGGCCCGTCCGCTGTTTCGAGAATTCGAGCAACTGGCGAGTCGGATCAGAAGTGCGCCAACGGAAAGCAAGGGAGCGCTCTTGGCCGAGCATCAGGAGCGGAAGCAAGAGCTCGAGCGGAGATTCCCCGGCGAATGGTACCGGCGGCACTTTCGCCGCAGGGTGACCCGCAGGACGAGAACGTCATGAGCGTCTAGGGCATCGTCAAGAATGATTGAGTGTGCGGCAAAAAGGAGTTCTCATGCACCCTGATGTTGTCAAATTGTTGGATTTGCAGTCCAAGGATCTGGATTTGCTCGAGATCGACACCCGGCTTGCCGATGTTGCCGACGAGGAGGCAGAGTTGGATCGTGCCGTCGAGGGGGCAGAGCACACGGTCTCGGCCGCCGCGCAAGCCGTGGCGGATGCGGTCCAGCGCCGAGCGGAGCTCGAAGTGAAGATCGAAACCTATCGTGTGCAACAAGAACGCCGGCGCCAGGCCATTGAAATCACCCACCCGGGTAAGCGGGCCGCCACGCTCATGGCCGAACTCGATCTGGCCCGCTCGGTCCTTGCCCAGGAGGAAAGCGAGTGGATTCGAATGGCAGACCGGGTCACGACGTTGGAGCAGGAGGTGACCGAAGCCGAAGCCGGCCTGGAGGCGGTGCGCGAGCAGCAGGCTCCGGAGCGGATTCAGCTCAAGGAACGGGAGGCGGACATCCAGCGCGATCGAGACGCCGCGCTGAAGGCACGGGCCGAAAGCGCCGCGCTGGTGGACAAGCGTCTCCTCACCCGGTACGACCGCCTCCGACGGAATCGCTCCCCACGAGTGGTCGTGCCGATGAACGGTTCAGCCTGCGGCTCGTGTTTCACGGCCGTGCCGCTCCACCGCCGCTCGCTCATCAAGGGCGGCGCCGTGGTGGAGGGGTGCGAAGTGTGCGGCGTCATTCTGTACATCCCGGAGGGCGGCGAGTAGGCGGGCCGGCTCGGTCCGAGTATCGTCCGGTATGACAGCCAGTTTTTCCCCTCCGCCCACTGAATGGATGGTGGCGCCCGCGCCGGAGGCCTCTCACGCGGAGGCCCTGGCCCAAACGTTGAGCATTCCTACCCCGCTCGCGGCGCTGCTCATCCAACGGGGTCATGACACGCCCGAGTCGGCCAGGCTGTTCCTCCGTCCCTCATTGGATCAATTGAGTGATCCCATGGCGCTCTCCGGGATGACGGAGGCGGTCGATATCATCGCGGAGACCATCACCCAAGAGCGTGCGATCCTGGTGCACGGCGACTACGACGTGGACGGCCAGTGCGCCGCAGCCCTCCTCACCCGAACCCTCCGGGCGGCCGGCGCCCGCGTCATCCCATTCGTGCCGCACCGCATGCGTGACGGCTACGATTTCGGCCCGGCCGGCGTCGCCGCGGCGAAGGACGCGGGTGCGGGGCTCATCATTACCTGTGATTGCGGGCTCCGCCCGAGCGAGCCCAACCGCGGCGTTGGCGGTGATCCCGCAATCACAGGTAATGATGAGCCCCGCACCCGCGTCCTTCGCCGCGGCGACGCCGGCCGGGCCGAAATCGTAGCCGTCACGCATGC
>JABDII010000454.1 GCA_013003805.1 Gemmatimonadales bacterium | reverse complement strand
GCATGCTCCCCCATGAGCATGATGTTCTCGGGCTTGATGTCGCGGTGGATCACGCCCTGGGAATGGGCATAGCTCAAGGCCTCCGACACCTCGCGGATGACCTTGAGCGCATCGGGAATGCTGAGCTGGGTCTCCCGGTCGAGGCGATCTCTCAGGGACTCGCCTTCCACGAACGGCATGACGAAATAGAGGGCGCCGTCGGCATCGCCCGAGTCGTACAGCGCGAGGATGTTGGGGTGCTGGAGGTTGGCCGCGACTCGGATTTCGCGCAGGAAACGCTCGGTGCCGAGGGAGGCGCTGAGCTCGGGCCGGAGCACCTTGAGCGCTACGTTGCGCTCGTGCTTGATGTCCCGCGCCAAGTAGACGGTGGCCATCCCACCCTGCCCGACTTGATCCAGGATCTCATACCGGTCGGCCAACGCCGCCTGCAGGCGTTCGATCGGATCGGAGTCGGGAGGCTCGCCAGTCATCCTTCAATAATACGGCACCAACGCGTGCCGGCGCGAGCGTGAGAGCAGATCACGGCGACCCGAATGCGTCCGGCCCTCCGGGCCCGGGCTTTCGGGCGACACCCCTGATGCTGGTCCGGACCAGGGCCGGCGCGGGATAGAACTCCTCACGGGTTACCCGGTCGAGTACGAGGCCCGAACCCTCAATGGCCGCTTCGGTCCGCCGGGTGAGGTGGCAATTGCCTGCCAGGCGCTTCCAGATAGGCTCGATCCGCCGCTGCCACTTGAGGAGCCTCGGGCGCCCCTCGGCAGCCACGTGTTCCAGAAACACGAACTGCCCCGAAGGCCGAAGCACCCGATGGATCTCCGCCAGGGCCGAGCGTTGATCGGGCACGGAGCAGAGCACCAGGGTGGCGACCACGGCGTCTACCGATCCATCGAGCAACGGGAGCGCGTCGACCGACGCGTCGATCACGGTCACCACTCCGGCCCGAGCCTCGGCGAGTTTCCTCCGGAGTTGGTTGCGCATGTGGGGATCGGGCTCGGACAGGATCACGCTCGCGACCGAGGAGGGATAGAACGGGAGATTGAGTCCCGTGCCCGATCCGATTTCGAGCACCTCTCCGGAGAGCGGTGCCAGCAGATCCCGCCGCCACCCGCCGAGCGTCTCCAGCTCCACTCGGCGGCACATTCGATCGTAAAGGAGCGCGCTCAATCGACCCATCGGCACTCCCTGCCCTCAGGACGTGTTCACAACATGGCCTACACGCCAACCACCCTGCCCACCTTCACTGGTCCTCCGCCATCCCGGAGACCCTCTCCAACATCAAGTTCCTCCCGCACGAGGCGCACGACGTCTTGACCGGCAGCTCGAAGGGCGGCCTCCCGAAGCCTACGAAAAGGTCCGTGTGGGAGTTGCAGCTGGGACAGGTACCCGAGGCCGATCGGAACACCTCACACGCGCGGGCGTTCCGAAATCCGAAGTAGAGCCCGAGCCCGAGTAGGGGGATGCCGGCGAGATGCATGAGCGGAACCGGGAGGAGCACGAGCGCGCCGATCAAGGCGAGGAGGACCGGCGTCACTCCACGGAGCACCCGGCGACGAAGTCTGAGCACGTCCACGCGGGCCTCCGCGGGCTCCGACCGGTCCGCTGCCCCATTCCCGAAGCTCGAGGGCCACAGTACGAACCGCGTCCTGCTCAGCCATCGGATGTGCCGCGGTACGTGAGGCCGGACAGCCCGAGACTCAACCAGCCAGCTGGTCCATGAGGCGCTCGAGGAACACCTTCTTGGCCTTGAGGCGCTCTCGAAAGTCCATCGAGTCGGTGTTGGAGATCTCCATTCGCAGATCGCTGACGTAGTTGTCCAGGACCTCACGGAGCACCGAAGCTTCTTCGGATGTCAGAGTGAGCTGCACGGAAGCCTCCTGAAACCGGGCCGAGGGCGAGACGGTGAGAGAGGGACGTGCTGAAAGGTATCACCCCCGAGGGGGAGGGGGTTCAGGATTCGGCCAATACCTGCCGGGTGAGGCCGCGGGTCACGAGGCCAAACAGGATCAGAGAGAGTCCGAAGGTCCCCATCCCCCACACGGCGGCGTGCCAGACGAAGGCTTCGACGGCCCACCATCCCTGTCCGACCCGCGCAACGCTCCATCCCCCTACCAACGACCCGAGGGCCGTCACCGCCACGATGGTGGCGAGGAGCACTACCCGGGTGCGTTCAGGCAGCCGCGGCCCAGCCACACCGGGGCGTGGAGCGGCCCGATACCACCGCGCGGTCCACCAGGTGAGGAGGCCCAACCCCAACAAGGTGCTGGAATGTTGCAGCACGTTGTAGAGTCGGATGGTCTGGCCGAACACGTGCGCCACCGTGGTCCCCAGCACCGGCAGGAGCTGCATGCCCGGCGCCCCGTAATGGGTAAAGCCATCCCACACCGGGTGAGTCAGGGCGCCAACACCGAGCGACAGGACGACGGCCCAGAAGGAGTTCCTCGTCATCCTTGAACCCCCGTTGGCCACCGGGGTCAGGCGCGCGTGCAGCCCTTCCGGCAAGAGGAGCAGTGCCGGGTGCTTGACCAGGGCGTGGAACACCCAATACGCGAGGAGGCCCACCGGAAGACAGAACCAGAAGATCCCCAGGAGGCTGTGCGTTCCGCCCCGGGCCTGCATCAGATCGATATTCCACGGGAGGAAATAGGCGAAGTCCGGCGTCAGGCTCCCGATGATGAGCGCGGACAGGACCCCCGATTTCCCCAGCACGCGGCGGAGCGGGACCGCGGCGGCAGGATGGGCTAAGGTGAAGGGCATGGTCGGGGAATTCTAATCAAGATCTGTGCCCGGCCGCCTTCGCTCTCCGAGCCATCCCAGAAGGGGCGGCACCCAGCAGAGGTTCGCGACAATCGTCTCGAGCGCGGTTTTGGTTTGGGTGGTGGGACTCCACCCAGCGAGCCGCGCGGCGAGCAACCCAACCGGCACTAGGACGATGAGGATGAGTCCCGCCACCATCACGGGGTGGGTGAAGTAGCGCCCAAGCGCAGTGCTCCAGCTTGGACTCTGCCGTCGAAGGAACACAAGCCCCGACAGGTTCCCGCCAATCTGGTCTGACATGGCATAGAAGAAGGGAATGTAGAATCCGCTCACCCCGTAGACATCGACCCCCGCCAGTCGACTGGCCAGGTCGATGACCCACGGAACTGCGATACCAAGGAGTTTCCCCCATCCGTAAGCCTCGGCGAGGCTCCCCGTCGCTCGGGCCATGCGCTGACGAATGGCGTACAACCCTTCGAGTAGACTCTCGCCCTCACCCGACAGCGTCCGGACGAGCCATTGTCCCCACGGGCTTCGCTGGAAGCCGAGGGCGTCCAGAACAAAACCGAAGGCGAGCCCTCCGGCCCACCCCGTGATGGTGAACTTGACCAGCTCTCCAAACTCGCCGGGTTCAGCGAGTTCGGTCTCGTCCTTCTTGGGTGGGTGGATGCCTCGGATCCTCCCGTGTCTCAGGCGGAGGTGGTCGAATGAGCGGTCGGGAGGTGGAGCACATCCGGGGACTAGCCGCCGCAGAGACGCTCTGGAAGACCCCCCGACTCTGCGCTGCCAGGGTCGAGCGAGAAGTACTCATCAAACGGGAGGGGGTGTCCTTCAGGCACGAACTCGCCGTTCCCGGCCAGTTGCCTGTAGCGGCCCTGGTATTCGCCGCGCGAAATGCGTCCGAGCATTTCGAGGAGGCGGTCGATCTCTTCCGTCGTGTTGTAGCAGCCGAAGCTCACCCGCACCATGCCGGGCATGTTGGACTTGTCGCCCTTCACGACCTGGGTGCGCCACGACTGAGCCTCGGCTTCGCTCAACTGGAGCAGATGAACGACGTAGGGGTGGGCGCAGAAGCATCCGTGTCGAACTCCGATTCCCCCTTCATGTCCGAGAATGGCCGCCAGGAGCGAGTGCGGCACCCCCTCCAGGTTGAACGGGACGGCACCCACACGGGTATGCGCGCGCTCCGGATCCTGGTCACCGTACACGATCACTCCGGGCATGTCGCGGAATCGCTCGAGACAGTAGGCCACGAGCCTGCTCTCATGATCCGCGATGGCATCCATCCCGAAGTCCATGAGCGCGGCCGCGGCTGCCGCCATCGCAACGGCTCCCACCACGTTGGGGCTTCCGGCCTCCTCCCGGTCGGGGACGTCGGCCCAATACACTTCGTCGAGCGTCACCACGTCCACGGTGCCCCCGCCTTGATACTCGGGGGGGCTCTGGAGAAAAACCTCTTTCGGACCAATCAACGCCCCGGTACCGAATGGCGCATACATCTTGTGACCCGAGAGGACCACGAAATCGAGATGCTCCGGGTCATCGTCGGGCTTCATGTCCACCCGCCGGTGCGGCGCGAGCTGGGCCGCGTCCACCAGGATGGGGGCCCCAACTGCGTGGGCCTTCCGAGCCAGCCGATGGATGGGCGGCATCAATCCACTCACGTTCGATGCGCCCGTCACCGACACCAGCGCCACTCGGCGGCCGTGGCGCGCCAGCTGGCGATCGAAATCGTCTTCGTCCAGCCGGCCATCCGGCAGCGCCCCGACGTGGACGACGTGGGCGGAGCGTCGCCATGGGAGGTCGTTCGAATGGTGCTCGAGTTGAGAGGAGATAACCACGGCGTCATCGGCGAGTGGGAAGCGATAGGAAAGCTTGTTCACTGCCTCGGTGGTGTTCTTCCCGAAGATGACCGTATTGGTCGCCGGGTCGGCCCCTACGAACCGGGTGAGGGTGCGATGGGCATCGTCGTACGCCTCGGTGCTCAAGCGGGACTTGAACCCGGTTCCCCGGTGAACGCTGGAATAGAACGGGAGGAATCGCGCAAGCGCATCCATCACATCGACGAGCGGCGGGGTGCTGGCCGCGTTGTCGAAATTGACGTACCGCACCATGCGCCCATCGAGCAACGGGACTTCCTGCTCGACGCCGAGAACACGGTGGCGCAGGTCAGTATGGGTCACGGTCTCTTCAGCAGTTCCCACAGCGCTTCCTCCCGGCCTCCCTGCAAGATTTCTCGGCAGCAGGAACTCTGCAAGGATGGAGCCCGAAACCGGGGCGCCGACCTACCATTCCATCGTCTCCAAGTGGTTCCTGAGGTGGGCCATCGTGGGGAATCGATCCAAGATGAGGGAGCGCTTGAGGCCCCGGCAGATCGCCTTGATGGCATCCGGTTGGTTGGGATAATGCCGAGCGCCCCCTAGGGCATCGTACAGCAAACGGACCAGATCGCAGATATCGTCTTGCCGATTCCATGCCTTCGGGCTCGCCCACTGAAACATGTCCATGAGCTTGAGATCAAAGCCGAGTCCAAACCGCCGGACGATGATGTTGGCAGAATGGAGTTCCCCATGGTATTCCCGGTGC
>JABDII010000437.1 GCA_013003805.1 Gemmatimonadales bacterium | reverse complement strand
GGAGAGATCATCGCATTCAACATGGTGCACCGCTCCGGTACCGAAGGCTGGATGGGCCCGCTGGCGGTGCGGCCTGAGCGCCAGAGTGAAGGGCTTGGCAAACGGATCGTCCAGGCTGGGGTCGAGTGGCTCAAGGACGAGGGCGCTTCGACCATTGGGCTCGAGACCATGCCTCGGACCGTCGAGAACATTGGGTTCTACAGCCGCTTGGGCTTCGCACCTGGGTACCTGACCATCACCGTTGTCCGAGATATCGCCCGGCGGCAGCGCCCACCAGGGCAACTCTTGTCGTCGCTGGGAGGCCGGCAGGCCGCGGTGATCGAAGAGTGCCGCTGTCTGACAGGGGAGCTCGCTCGCGGAGTCGACTACACCCGCGAGATCGAATTGACCGCGCGCCTCGGCATCGGAGACACGTCTATCGTGACCCGGGACGGGCAGGTCAGCGGATATGCCCTCTGGCACGCCGCGCCACTGGCCGAGGCGCGGCCCCGCGATGAGCTTCGGGTGCTCAAGGTCGTGGCACGAGATTTGGGTACGTTCGAGCGGTTGTTGGAGGACGTCCAGGCCCGATGTCACGCCGATCGGATGCGGCGCGTCAGCGTTCGGTGCCAGTCGCGCAATATCGACGCGTATCGCATGGTGCTCGATCACGGGTTCCACACCCACTGGACCGATCTCCGGATGACACTTCATTCGCATGGAGAGATGTACCCGGAAACAGGTGTGCTGCTGTCCAATTGGGAGATCTGATCCCTTCAGGCGCGCAGTGCCCACCATCGAACCAGCAGGATGGTGCCGACCGCGAGCAGGAGATGGACGGCTCCGACTCCGATCGGAATAACGAACCCGAACACGATCCAGAGGGCGAGACACACGAGAGCAACACCGAGCGTGACATTCATGCAACGATTCTCACGATATTATTGACGGAGTGTGAACCAAGTCGTATCTTAGTGCGTGCGAGCGGTAATGGGGAGACACGTTATTGAGCCAACAGTCCGATCGCGGGCCCACATACCGAGGTTGATGTCACGCCCCTGTTGGGGAAGGCAGATGTCTAGGCGAGGGTGCCAAGCACTTCGATCTGGGCTTCAATAAAACCTCTCCGTTGCCGTTCGACCAAAACGCGCCGATCTTTCTGGTCGGCGCTTTTTTGCTACTAGTGAGCCTATGACCACCAGCCCTGGAGGCGCGATGCCGACCTGCACCGTAACGCGCCGCGTGCATTTCAATGCCGCGCACCGCCTCCACAACCCCGAGCGGTCCGATGAGTGGAATCGCACAACATTCGGGGTGTGCAACAACCCCAACTATCACGGACACAATTACGAGCTGGAAGTGACGGTCGGCGGAGATATCGATCCCGCGAGCGGGTATGTGCTGGACATTGCCGTCCTGAAGACGCTCGTGGACGAGCGGGTGGCCCAGATCCTCGACCATAAGAACCTCAACTTGGATGTCCCATGGTTTCGGGACCATATTCCGTCCGCCGAAAACATCGCGGTGTTTTGCTGGGAACAGATCGCAACGCATCTTCCAGCCGGACGGCTGGTCCGGGTACGACTCTGGGAAACCCCGAGGAATTATGTCGATTATCGAGGAGAGTAAGGGCCGCGCCGCATCGTCGCCGCTCATTGCGGAACAGGTACGGGAGATGATTCTCGCCTTGGGTGAGGACCCGCAACGCCCGGGACTCGTCAAGACCCCTGAGCGGGTGGATGGCGCCCTCCGCTGGCTCACGCAAGGCTACACCATGTCGGTCGCCGATGTCGTGGGCGATGCGGTGTTCGAAGAGGCGCACGAGAGCATGATCATGGTACGCGATATCGAGGTCTACTCACTGTGCGAACACCACATGCTCCCGTTCTTCGGTCGGGCCCACGTGGCCTATGTGCCAAACGGACGTATTATCGGCTTATCGAAACTGCCGCGAATAGTGGAGGTCTTCGCCCGACGGCTCCAGGTGCAGGAACGGCTCACCGATCAGATCGCGGACGCACTCATGGGTGTACTCAACCCGCGTGGGGTCGGCGTCGTCATCGAGGCGGCGCATCTGTGCATGATGATGCGAGGCGTCGAGAAACAAAACTCGAAGGCCGTGACCAGCTCGGTGCGAGGCATCTTCCGGGACGACTCCAAGACGCGCGAAGAGTTTCTGAGCCTGGCTCACGGCGGCATCTTCAGCGAGTGAGTAGCCTAGCCGACCGGATAGCGGTGGTAACCGGTGCTTCACGGGGCATCGGAGCCGCCACAGCGCAGCTGCTCGGCGCACGAGGCGCGCGCGTCGTGGCCTTAGCGCGGAGCCTGACCCCACGCCGCACCGAGCGGCGCTGGGACCTCGCCTGCGACCTCACGGACGAGGCCAACCTCACCGAGACCGCCGCCGCGGTGCTCGACCAGTGGGGTGCGCCGGACATCGTGGTGAGTAATGCGGGGGCATTCCTGTTGCGACCCTTCGAAGCCACCAGTCTAGAAGATCTCGAGAGCCAGATCGCCGTGAACCTCCGGGCTCCCTTTGCGCTCGCGCGGGCATTCCTTCCGGCCATGCGAGAGGACGGCGGAGTCCTCATCCATGTGGGTAGCATCGCCGACCACGTCGGGTTCCCGGAGAACGCCGCGTACGCCGCCTCGAAGTTCGCGCTGCGGGGCCTCCACGAGACGCTGGTGGCCGAATACCGGGGAACCGGCGTGAGAGTGAGCTTGGTGTCTCCCGGGCCGACCGATACGAGCATGTGGGATCCCGTCGACCCGGATACTCGCGAGGGGTTCGTGGCGCGAGTCGATATGTTGCGCCCCGAGGACGTGGCGGAGGCCATCGCCTTCGTCGCGACCCTGCCGCCTCACGTGCATATCGACTGGCTCCGCCTAGGCCCGGCTTGACCCACCGCCTTCGAGCATATTGAATGGACGGTATGAATCGACTCGCCACCTTCGGGTTGCTGATCCTCGCGACCCCCGTTTCAGCACAATCCTCGCTGCCACCCTTGCCGGACCCCGATGGATGGGGCCTGGATGTGCTCGAAGTTGCGACCGACCCGCGAGCAGGGGTGTGGGTCGGCACCTACGGCCGCGGCATCTACGTCCTGCGGCCGGGGTCGGAGGAATGGGAAGTCATCCGGAGTGACACCACCGATACCTCCATTTCCTGGGACTTCGTCCACGCCATCGCCTTCGGGCCGCGGGGGCAAATCTGGTACGGCACGATCGGCAACGGGTGGGGCCTATCGGTCGACGGGGGACGAACGTGGCGGAACTGGACGTTCCGAGAGCTCGGACCCGAGTGGCAGTACGTGGCGCCATCGGGGATCGTCACGCGCCGGGACACCACCTGGGTGGCCACGGCGGACGGCATCCAGCTGACCACCAACGACGGCCTCACCTGGACCGCCATTGTCGATTCGACCGGTCCTATCTCCTTGGGTCCGGCGGACTCGGCACTCAGGCTGCTGCCGAATGAGTACATCCAGCGGATTGCCGCGTCACGCCGCGGCCTCGTTGTGTCCGCCCTCGGTGGGAACGTCCGGCTCCGGCGAGGCCGAACCGGCGCCCGGGCGTGGGAAGCGCAACGCCTCTCGTTCGCGCCTTTCCCACCGCTCCGTGGCGCCCTCATCGACGGTCTTCTCTTCAAGGGACGCCACTGCGGGCTTCGTCACGCGGCAGACACGATACCTTGTATCAATCGCGGGGCCCCCTCTGCGGGCGTGCCGCGATGGCCCAAGACGACCTGGTTCCGGCGTCCGATTGCCCCCGAGCACAACGACAAGATCGATCAGACCTACCGGTACGGATCGACCATGGGCGGCAACTTCCAGGAGCATCAGGGTGTGGAGTTCAACAATCCCGACGGCACGCCGGTCCGTGCGATCGGCTCCGGGATCGTCGCCTACGCCGGCGCGGCGGAGCGCGGTGCGCTCACTGTCGCCATCCGGCATGACACCACGTTGAGCGCCGATCCCCAGCGCGGCACTCTGTTTTCGACCTACTACCACAACTCAGAGCTTCGGGTTCAGGCGGGACAGCGGGTACGAGCAGGGGACGTGATCGCATTAGTCGGCAACACGGGCCGGGCCACCAACGACCATCTCCATATCGAGATTCACGCAGCTCCAACGACCGATGTCCGAGCCATTGTGGACTCGCTCGAGCGCTTCCCACCGTACACCACGAACCCCGAATTGTGGTTCAAGCCGCTTTCCGGGACCGGTATCGTGGTGGGACAGGTGCTCGATCACGCCGGCCGGCTCGTGGCCCAGGCCCGTATCCATGGCCTGGTCAAGCTGGAACCGGCGGAGACGCCGCTCTCATTCGTCGAGACGTACGGTACCCATGCACATTCCCACCCGCTGTATCTCGAGAACTTCGCGGTGAGCGATGTGCCCGAGGGGACCTACGTGCTGGGAACGGAAATCGCCGGGCGGCAGATCTACCGGAAAGTCGTGGTCGAGGCCGGGAAGCTCACCTGGGTCGTGTTCAAGCCGTAGACCGGGCGCACGCTCCTGCCACCGAGAACTCACGCTGTTCATCGAACTCACTGATCTCCTGCGTTGTCCCGAGGACCACGTTGAGCAATTTCTGGTTCTCCTACCCGACACCATCGTGGAGCGGTCGGTCCAAGCGGGGAGCCTGGGCTGCCCCGTATGCGGAAAGACCTATCCCATCACGGATGGAATCGCCCGTCTCGGTGCCGTGCCACCGCTCTCCGAGTCCGACACGGTGCTGACGGCGGAATCCGTCGAAGCGTTGGTGGGATTGTCCGGACCTGGAGGATACCTCGCGCTCGTGGGTGTAGGGGGCGCGTTGTGCCGCAACCTGGCCGAGCAGGCTGAAGGTGTTCACATCGTCGGCGTCAATCCACCGAGCGACCGCCGAGCGGTACCGATGGTGAGCCTCCTCGAGGCCGCGAGGATTCCTCTCAAGACACGTTCGGTACGCGGCGTCGTGTTGGCGCCGGGCTATGCCTTCTCCTCCGTGTGGTTGGAGGACGCGAAGCGGG
Source organism: Gemmatimonadales bacterium (assembly GCA_013003805.1). GTDB lineage: Bacteria > Gemmatimonadota > Gemmatimonadetes > Gemmatimonadales > GWC2-71-9 > JABDII01. The sequence goes on along the minus strand of JABDII010000437.1, from coordinate 9,693 downwards.
TGCTCCTTCCGGGACTCAGAATCGTTGGTGAGGGGCCGGTACCGGCGATCGATGGTCTTGAGGTGATTGCCAGCGCCGGAGGCGTCTGGGTGGGCATGCCGACATGAACCAGCTTTGGCGAATTACTCCGTGGGGATGTCGTGCTCTCCCCCGGGGGGCTCGGCATAGAGCGCCTCGATCCCCTCGGCATGGCGCTGTTCGACGGCTCGGCGTTTGACCTTGAGCGTAGGGGTCAAGAGCCCGTTCTCTACCGTGAAGTCTTCGGTCACCAACAACAGCTTCTTGGGCACCTCGAACTTGGCGAGGTCGCGAAGGCTCTTCTTGACTTCGCCTTCCATCTTATCTCCCACCTCAGTGAGGGCCACGAGGCTCTCGTGATCCCCCACTTGGATGCCCTGTTTCGCCGCCCACACCGTGAGGGTGTCAAACTCCGGGACCACGAGCATGATGGGGTACTTGCGTCCGTCGCCCAACATCACCGCATTGAGCACGAAGCGGTTCGTCTTCAGAAGGTTCTCGATAGGTTGCGGAGCGATGTTCTTACCGCCCGATGTGACGATGAGGTCCTTCTTGCGATCGGTGATCTTGAGATACCCGTCCGGGTCCAATTCGCCGATGTCCCCGGTGTGGAACCAGCCGTCTGACTCGAGGACCTCGGCGGTGGCCTCCGGCATGTGGTAGTACCCCCGCATGACGTTGGGGCCGCGGGTGAGCACCTCACCATCGGGCCCAATGCGGACTTCGACCCCTTCGATCGGCCGACCGACCGTTCCCAGCCGCGTGTGCCGGAACGTGTTGACCGCGATCACCGGAGAGGTCTCGGTGAGGCCATACCCTTCGAGAATCGGGAGGCCAGCCGCGTGGAAGAACCGCGCGATATCGGCCGATAGCGGCGCGCCACCGGACACGAAGAACCGAATACGGCCGCCGGTGCGTGCGCGGAGTTTCGAAAAGACCAGACGATCCGCAACGGCCTTTTTCACGGCGAGGGACGAAGATGTCGGCTCCCCGCCCAAGGTGAGCTGGACCCAGCGTTCCGCGGTGCGTTTGGCCCAGAAGAAAATGCGGCGCTTCAATGCGGACCCAGAGAGCGCCGCGTCGAGGATTCGCGCGTAGATCTTCTCGTAGAGCCGCGGAACGGCGAGCATCACGGTGGGCCGGCGCTCCAGCATGTCGGCCGAGACGGTGTCGATCCGCTCGGCGTAATTGACCACCACGCCGGCGGCCAACATGCAGTAGTGCCCCGCCATCCGCTCGAACACATGCGAGAGTGGGAGGAAGGACAGGCACTCGTCCGCTTCCTGGAGGTCGAGGGCCTCGAGGCCCGACACCACATTCGACGTGAGATTACCGTGCGTGAGCATGACGCCCTTGGGATTCCCGGTCGTCCCGGATGTGTAGATGAGCGTGGCCAGTTCATCTGGGGTTACCGAGAGGGCCTGTTTCTTCCACTTCGGTGACGGATCGCGGCTGATATTTCGCTCGATGAGGCCCGCGAGGCTCAGGACGCCGTCTTGGGCGAGTCCGGGATCGAACGCAATGACGTGACGGAGGGCAGGGAGGCGATCGCGAATCTCCAGCACCTTGGCCAACTGCTCCGCATCGGACACGAAGGCCGCAACCGCTCCGGAGTCGTTGAGGATGTACTCGACTTGCCTGGACGGAACAGTTGGATAGACCGGCACGTCCGCACAACACGCCGTGAGGCAGGCGTAATCGGTGATGGCCCACTCGGGACGGTTTTCCGACAGGATGGCCACGTGGGACCCCGGGGTGATCCCGAGTTCCGCGAGCGCTCGGCTGGTTGCCTCGACCTGACGCCTGAACTCGGCAAAGCTCCGCTCAACCCAGCGCCCATCCACCTTGGCGCGCATCGCGACTGGGCGGTCGGCGTACCGCTCCATGCTGTCGAAGAACAACTCGTTCAATGTGGTCGGGCTAGACAGTGCGTGCGCCTCCTCGGCTGTGGTGCCGCGCGCCAACGGGAATGTCCGACTACCAGGACGCCAGGCCCCCCGTCATTACGGGTCGATCCGTACGATGAAGCGCTGGCCCGAGCCCGGGACCTGAATCGTCCCCCGGGTCCTGAACGCACGGATTTCCACGATGGCACTGTCGGGCTGCGTCGTGCCCATAACCCGGCTCAGCGTAACCTCGGGGCTGGGTCTGCCATCGGTTGCGGTCGTTACGGTATCAAGCAGGACGCCTCCGGGCAATTCCACGGTCCGATCCGCCGGTGTGGGGAACACCGGCTCGATGATCTCGTAGATGATGGTGCCGCCGCCTAATGCGACCGTGACGCCACTCGAATTCGACTCCAGCATCGCCACGAGCGGCGGAGATGTGTCAATGCCGGTCGCGATACGGAGCGTATCAGGGTCCACCAAAATGAGCGTGTCCGGCCGGGCCTGGATCGTCACGGTGACGAAGTTTGACGCCAGGTTCCCGGTCTGGGCCTGCACCCTTCCGGTTGCCGGTCCGACGAGTCCGGTCACTATCCCGGATACCGTGTCCACCGCCAACGTGGTATCCGGGGTACGCCACACGATCGGGGCGGTCGCGACCACGTTGCCATCTCGATCCAACGCCCGGGCCGTCAAGTGCAGCGTGTCTCCAACCTCAACTGAGGGATTGACAGGTGCCAACACTTCTAACGAGATGACACCGTTCGTATCTGTGAGGGTGCTACAGGCGAGGAGGAATGCGCTCAGAGGAAGAAGAGTGCGAGGCCTCACGACATTTCCGCCGCCCTGGGCGCAGACTCAATCCGTCGGAGGGTGTTCTCGGCGTGCTGGATCCACCGTTCCGCGTCCGGTCCCTTTGGCGGGTTGTCTAGGAAGGCTCTGAGGTGGGCGGACGCCGGCGCGGCCTCGCCCCGTTTGAGCAAGAGGAATGCGATCCCGTAGTGGGCGCCGACGAGTGTCGGGTCGTGTGCCAGCGCTTTGCGATAGTGACGCAATGCCTCATCCGGCTGCCCGGTCTTGGTGAAGGCAATGGCCATGTTTTGAAGGATTCTGAGATCGTTCGGACTGTCCCGGAGCGCCAGGCGGTAGGAGGTCAACGCCGCCTCGTATTCTCCACCTCGCTCGAGGGCGAGGGCCTCGTTGAGATAGTCGAGCCGTTGGGGCCGAGGCGTCTTGCCGGGCTTCTGTCCGAGCAGGCGTCGCCAGAAGCTCATCGAGGGCGGCCCTGGGGGCGTCCGGAGGAGACGTAAGTCTGCATTGGCCATTAAGATAGTAAGAAGCGCCCGAACCCCGCAACGCGGTTGCCGCCGTCTCCAGGGCCGACTAGCTTCGAACAGGCCTGAATCCCCACCGGAGAATGAGCGTGCCCTCCACCTCGCGTAGTCCTCACGGCATCATGGAAGTCGATTGGGCCTTCTTTGGAGAAGTCTGCCGCGCTCTCGCGCTCAAGGTGAGCCGAGAGTACGACCCCGAGGTGGTGCTCGGGATTGCGAAGCCCGGTGTCATCCCCGGGGTGGTCATCGCCTCGATTCTCCAGCGGGATTTCGCCTCCATGGCGCTCACCCGGCACGAGCCCGGCGCGCCGCCCCAACTCGTTGCCGGCCCCCCAGCCTCCGTCCGCGGGCGGGACATCCTCCTGGTCGACGAGACCTGCGATAGCGGTGACACGCTCAAGCTGGCACTCAATGAGGTCCTGGCCCTCAACCCGCGGGAGGTCCGGACGGCAGTCTCGTTCCGCACGGGTTCCTATGAGCCAGACTTCCACGCCTTCGATACGGACAAGGTCATCCTGCTTCCGTGGGACCGCGAAATCATCGAAGGGGACGAGCTGGTGCTCCGTCCCGAATACGCCCACCTGCTCGAAGGCGGGGGCTAGCGACGGGCCTCATTCTGTGGCGGAAAAGACCGCCTTCCCACCGAGAACCGTCCGCAATACACGGGTCTCACGGATCTCTTCGGGCGGGACGGTCATGATGTCGCGATCCAATACCACGAAATCAGCGTACTTCCCTGGGGTGAGGGAACCGGTCTCTTCCTCCATGAACCCCGCCACCGCCGGCCAGAGCGTCATGCTGTAGAGCGCTTCCTCACGGGTGGTGCGCTGTGCGGGAAACCAGCCACCCGGTGGCCAGCCCTCTCGATCCTGACGGGTAACGAAGGCTCCGAACGATATCAGCGGGTTGGACGACTCGACCGGGAAGTCCGATCCGTTGGGGATGATGACCCCGGTGTCGAGCAGCTCCCGCCAGGCGTATGCGCCGAGTGCTCGGTCGTAGCCCAAGCGATCCACCGCCCAATACATGTCGCTGGTCTGATGGCTCCCCTGCATCGCGGGGATCACGCCGAGCTCCGCGAAGCGCGGGATGTCCTTGGGATCGAGGATCTGCGCGTGCTCGATCCGGAAGCGGTGATCGGCGGTGGGGCGCTCGCGGAGTGCGTCCTCGAAGGCGTCGAGCGCATGGCGGTTCGCCCCATCGCCGATCGCGTGAACGTTGAGCTGGAAGCCGTACGCCAGCGCCTTGGCGGCCACGCGCCGGATGCTGTCGCGAGAGGCCCGTAGCACACCGAGATTCGGCGGGTCGTCACTGTACGGCTCGAGCAGTGCAGCACCCCGGCTGCCCAAGGCACCGTCGGCGGAGATCTTGATCGAGCGCACCCAAATCCGCTCGCTTTGAGCCAAGCGGGGGCCGTTCTTGAGAACGCTGTCCAGCTTGGGGTCGGCCGAGCTGATCATGACGTAGTTTCTGAGTGAGAACGAACCCTCTCGAGCCAATGCCTCGTAGATCGCGATGGTGTCCCGCCCCACGCCGGCGTCATGGATGCCGGTGAGGCCGTGGGCGTTGGCCGTTTGGATGGCGAGGGTGATCCTCTCACGAAGTTCGGTTTCGCTGGGGGCGGGGATGTTCTGCCGCACCAGATTGAAGGCCGGGTTCTCGAGCAGCACCCCGGTGGGACCCCCGTCGGCGGAGCGCAGGATGCGCCCTCCGGTAGGATCAGCGGTCTCCCGGGTAATCCCTGCGAGTGCAAGCGCCCGGGCGTTCACCAGTGCCGCATGACCACCGACTCGCCGGAGGTATACCGGATGGTCAGGCACGGCGCGGGACAGGGCTTGGTGCGTCGGCATAGCCGTGTTGGCCCAGTCGTTTTGATCCCACCCCCGGCCCTCGATCCACTCTCCCGGCGGCATGGTGCGGGCGCGCTCCGCCACCCGGGCAATCACTTCCTCATAGGAGCGAGTCCCGACTAGGTCGACGGTTCTGAGAGCGGTCCCTAGACTGACGAGGTGAGCGTGCGCGTCGACCATGCCGGGGATCACGGTGGCACCGTCCAGGTCCCAGATCTCCGTCGTGGGCCCGGCCAGGACGCGCGCCTCGATATCGCTTCCGGCAAATACCAGTCGTCCGTCCCGGACGGCGAGTGCTTGCACCCGGGGCCGCGCGCGGTCGGCGGTGTAGATTCTGGCGTTGGTGACCACGAGGTCGGCCGGGCCCTGCTGGGCCTCGAGGCCGGCCCCGCCCATCGAGGAGAGTCCGAGCACCATGGCGGCAAGGCGCCGGCCGGTGGGGCTGTGGCACAGGGGCTGGCGATGGGTTCCAACCATCCGGGCGGCCGTACTGTCTAACCGCGTGAATGCCAAACGAGGAGTTCGCATCATGTTGAGAGTCCGTCCGAGTCTTGGTCTGATGGTCGTCGGAGCGCTCGGCGCCCAGCTGGCTCCAGGCCACTCCGCGCTCGAGGCTCAGGCCCCGGAACGCCATACCGTGTCCGGCCAGGCCGTCGCCATTTACAATCTCGTCGGCCGCGTCACGGTGTCAGGCGGGAGCGGATCCGATGTCGCGGTCGAAGTCAGCCGCCGCGGCGCCGACGGGGACCAGCTGCAGATCCAAACCGGGTCGATTGAAAACCACGACCGTCGGTGGGAATCCTTGCGGGTCGTCTATCCCGCCGACCGGATCGTCGCTCCTGACCTGGGATCACGGTCACGGACCAGACTGAAGGTACGGTCTGACGGCACCTTTGGCGATGCCGGGCGCACCCGGGGGGAAGAGATCACGATCGCCGGCTCAGGACGTGGTATGCGGGCTTCCGCCGACTTGGCCATCACGATTCCCGAGGGCAAGCGTGTGGGTGTGTATCTCGCCGTGGGCGAGGTCACCGTGAGCAACGTGAACGGGGATCTCGAGGTCGACGTCGCGCGCGCCAGCGTGAGTGCCTCCGATGTGACCGGGAGCCTGAATGTCGACACCGGGTCCGGAGAGGTTGATATCCGAAGGGTCGAGGGTGACCTGATGGTTGATACCGGATCGGGCGGGATCACCATCGTGGGAATGCGGGGTGATCGCTTCTCGGCCGAGACCGGGTCGGGCGGAGTCGAAGGCTCCACAATCGCGGCACAGTCGGTGGATGCAGAGACCGGATCGGGCGACATTATGCTTCGGGATGTCACCACTCCCCGAGCCTCGATCGAGACCGGGAGCGGGAACGTGACCCTCGGTCTCACGCGGGCCACGGACGTCCTGACGATCGAGACCGGGTCTGGCGACGTGGAGATCCGGATGCCGGGAGACCTGAGCGCTCAGATAGACTTCGAGACGGGGAGCGGCGAGATCGAGACGGACTTTCCCGTCACCGTGCGTCGGCACAGCCGGGATCACGTGCGGGGTCAGATCGGTGACGGAGCGGGGCGGATTCAGATCGAGACGGGATCAGGCGACGTCCGGCTCCTCCGGAACTGACGCCTCCCACGATCGAGCCGCATCGGCGTAGGCCGAGCCGTGAACCATCCGATCGTAGACCACGGCAAGGCTCTCCGGCGAGCCGACCAAGAAACGGCAGCGGTCGTCCCCTCGTGAGCGGCACTCGACTTCCATGACCGCTACGGGCTCGCCGGACAGCCGGCCGAAGAAGTCTGATAACAGACCACTCGAGAGGTGGCAGGATGGGTACTGGGCGCCGCCCTCAGGGACGGCTTCGGCCCAGTCGTCGGAGTCGAGCGCCAGAACTGCGGCGGACAGGGGGGTGGTCTTGAGCGAACCCCATCCGAACTCGCTAAAATGGGCCGACAGCGCCTCACTCAAAAACACGGTATCCAATTCGCCCGGTGAATCCAGCTGGTAGGCGTCTCGCACCCGGTTTACGAACGCGTTGAAGAGGTCTTCTCCGGATGCGAATCCGGCCTCCTGCAAATACGCCGCCGTCTGAAGGCCGTTGTCCCGCTCGAGGCTCGACCGCAGGACGTGGAACGCGCGGCTACTGAGGCCGACGCAGTGATTCCGAGGCAAGAGATGCGTGTCCATGAATGGCCTGGCTGAGGTTGCCGTAAGCTAGGAACCTTGGTTCACGCGGCGCAAGAGTGTCGCCTCGTCGATCACTTCGACGCCCAGCGATCGCGCCTTGTCCAGCTTGCTGCCCGGTGACTCTCCCGCCACGATGGCGTCGGTCTTCTTGCTCACGCCGCCCGTCACCTTTCCCCCCGCCGCTTCGATCAACGTGACGGCTTCGCTCCGGCTCAGGGTGGGGAGTGTTCCGGTTACTACATAGGTCTTCCCGCTGAGAGGCCCCGCCTTTCTCGCGGCTCGAGGCTCGTCCATACGGAGTCCGGCCCGCTCCAGCCGGTCGAGCAGGGATTGATTCTCGGGGTCCCGAAGAAAGCTCGCAACTGCCTCGGCAATGGTCGGCCCGATCCCGGGCACGTCGCCTATCTCCTCCTCCGAGGCGCGGCGGAGTGCCGCCATCGACTGGAACCGCTCCGCCAGGAGTTGGGCGGACTGTTTCCCTACATGGCGAATACCGAGGGCGAACAAGAGGATTGAGAATGGCTGTTCCTTGGATCGGACGATGGCGTCGACCAGGAGGGTCGCGGATTGCTCAGCGAATCGTTCGAGCGTAACCAGCTGCTCGATAGTCACGTGATAGAGGTCGGCCACATCTGCTATGAGGCCGGTATCCAGCAGCTGCCGCACCCGTTCGTAACCCAAACCACGGATGTCCATCGCTCCCACCGAGGCGAAGTGGACGATCCCCTCCAGGACCCGCCCCTGGCAGGAGACGTTGGGACAATACCGCATGACCTCCTCGGGTGGACGCTCGACCGGTGTCTTGCAGGCGGGACACGTGTTGGGCATCCGGAATCGCTTCTCGGAGCCATCACGGCGGTCGCGGAGCGGCCCCAGCACCTGGGGAATCACCTCGCCCGCGCGGACCACCTCGACCCAATCCCCGATTCGGATGTCTTTCTGGGCGATGAGTTGGTCGTTGTGGAGGGTGGCGTTGGTAACGGTGACCCCGCTGACTTCGACCGGATCGAGGATGGCATACGGATTGAGCGCACCAGTGCGGCCCACGTTGATCCGAATTTCCCGAAGCCGTGTCACCGCGACTTCGGGCGCGAACTTGCGCGCGATGGCCCAGCGTGGTTCGCGGCCACCGATGATGCCCAACTCGTCGTGGAGATCGAGACGGTCCACCTTGACGACGACGCCGTCGGCCTCGAAGGGCAGGGTACCGAGCAAGGCCTCGTATTCGGACACCTTCTCCACCACGCCGGCGAGATTCTCGGACTTGGCCCGGTGTGGCTCAACGTGGAACCCCCAGGCCTCGAGCGCGTCCAGTACTTGCCACTGCGAGACGAAGCCGAGCGACCCTGTGATCACTTCCACGTGGAAGGCGAACAGACGCAGCCGGCGCTTCCGGATGACGGCTGGATCGAGTTGACGAAGCGTGCCCGCTGCCGTGTTGCGCGGGTTGGCATAGAGCGGCTCACCGTCGGCCTCGCGCTGCCGGTTGAGCCGGGCAAAGGATGTCAGCGGGAAGTAGACCTCGCCCCGAACCTCCATCAGGTCCGGGTGGTTCCGTCCCTTGAGCACCAAGGGGACATCCGGAATCGTCTTGAGGTTCGTGGTGATGTCTTCACCCACAACTCCGTTGCCGCGGGTTGCTCCCGTCACCAACTTGCCCTTCGCGTAGGTGAGACTCACCGCGGCCCCGTCGATTTTGATCTCGGTGACGTAGCCGGTATCGTGGACGGCGGGCGTGAGACGCGCATTCCGGGCTTCCCACTCCCGCAGTTCATCGGTGTCGAATGCGTTGGCAAGTGAGAACATTGGCCGGCGATGCTGATGCTTGGTGAACCCGCTGGCCGGTGGCGCGCCGACTCGCTGCGTCGGACTGTCCGGTGTTTGGAGATCGGGATACTCGTCCTCGAGCTGCTTGAGCTCGCGGAACAGGCGATCGTACTCGGCGTCGGAAATCTCCGGCGCATCTAGCACGAAGTAGGCGTGGTTCGCCCGATCGATCTGTTTGCGAAGGGAGGCGACTCGACGCGCTGCTTGTGCGCCGGCGCCGGGACTCACCGGCTCTGGGCTTCCTGAGCGATCACGGCCATCGCGACCCCGACGAGCCGGTCGATTTCCTCGGCACTGGCCTTGCCGAGGATGCCTTCCTCCCACGGCCCTTCCTGCTCGGCGTGACGATCCAAGAGCCGGCGCATGAAACCCACTAACGCCGCACGTTCCCGGTCCTTCCCGGCCGCGACGGGATCGACCCCACTCATTTCCTGCAATTTTTCGAAGCGGTGCGCACTCCGCAGGGCCTTGGCAGTGAGATTCGCGACCACTTGGCAGAACCGGACGTCGGCATCCGAGAAGCTCGGCCCATCCCGGAATGTGCGCAGGAAAATGGCGCCGATGGCGGCACCCCGGTAGGTAATCGGAACGACGGTGATGGTCTT
>JABDII010000432.1 GCA_013003805.1 Gemmatimonadales bacterium | reverse complement strand
TTGATCTGTTCGGGAGGAATCCAATCGAACTCGCCCAGGTATTGCATGAAGGCCCAGCTGAAGCTCACCGCCACATTGTAGGCCCAGCCGACCCGAAGCAGTGTGGATCCTGACAGGCGTGGACGGTAGGTGAGGGCCAGGACCAGAGCGGAGCTCAGGATCAGAAAGGTCACCGGCCCCCACTGGTTCACACGCTCGAATTCTTCGAGGAAGACCCCTCGGATGCCGGTGGTGAGCGGCCAGGCCACGACGGTCACGCCGAACAGAAAGGCGCTTACCAGGCGGAGACGCGAACGGGATAGCTCGAGGAGTTCGGTCGGCAGCGGATGGGACGAGACGGGTGTCGCCGCCCTCAACGGATCGAAGGTCTTCTGAGGGTCGATCGTGGTATGCGCGGATGGATCCGACATGGGAGACAAGATGTAGGTGGAGCGAGGGGGTGGCTAGGGAGCGAGGGAGTGAAGAGTAGGGAGTAAGGAGTGAGGAGTAAGGAGTGAGGAGTAAGGAGTAAGGAGTAAGGAGTGCGTTCCGCCGCCCTGTTCCTCCTTACTTCTTACTCCTCACCTCTCACTCCTATTGTCCTTCCGGCGCCGGGGCGGTCTCACCCTTGAGAGCGGCTACCGCGGATCGTGCCCGGTCCACCTGCGGCGCCACAGCGGCGTCGCCGTGCTCCCACGCCGCAATGAAGCGCTCGTAGTTCTCGATGGCTTGGGCACTGTCGCCCAACTGCTGGTGCAGCGCGCCGCGTTCGGCCCAGGAACGGACGTGCAGTGCGGCGCACTCCTTGGTTTCCGCGTCAGTATCGAAAAGAGCGAAGGCATCTGCCGCTCTACGGGCGTCACCGAGGCGGGCATAGAGCTCGGCCCACGCGAACAGCCTAGCGCACCCGAAGTCTCCGCCGCCAAATTCGAAGTCGTCCCGCCCGACGAACCGATCCTCGAGCACCTGACGCGCTCCCACCGCGTCGCCGCGTTGGAGCCTGAGATGGGCGTCCATGGCGCGCCAGGTGCGCGTCCCCGTGGTGTCGATCCTGGTGATGAAACGCAGGGGGAGCAGCGTGTCGCTGGTTGAGATGTAGGCCATCAGGATGATCCACCCGGAACTTGACCAGCGTCGATTGAATGGCGTCGTGCCGGGCTCGTAGCCTGCTTCCAGCGTATCGAGCCAGCCGTGCGCCGCGCGGGCCAAATCTTGGCCCCCCACGTCATATCCGGCGTCGCTTGCCAGCGATAAGAACTGCAGCATCTGCGGCTTGGTCAGCGTGTTGTTGTTGGGCCCCGAAATGGAGTCACCGGGCACCAACGCGAGCACTTGCCTGGTCAGCGAGTCGAGCCGGTCCGTCATCCCGGCCCCGCCGAGTGCGAAGAGCATCTCTCCTGGATCCACCACGCCGTCGATGAGAAGCTCTCGAACTGCCGTGGGTGTGGCATCAAGGGCCGCGCGCATCTTGAGGCCGGCCGGTCCATAGTGTCCCTTGAGAAACTGGAGATGCCCGTCGAGGGCATCGGCCGCGATTGCCTGGCCGGCACCGCGCAAAATGGCCACGTGGCTCTCAGCCTCGTCCAGCCGTTCGGCCGAGATCAGCAGATCGATCAACGTGGTCCGGGCGCTGTTCGAGTTCGGCACGGCAGCCACCCAGGCGTTGGCGGCCCGCAGCCTCTCCTCTCCCGCCTCTTGACGTAGGCGAGTGACGGTTTCCTCGCCGAACCGTTCGACTAATTCCTCTTGATTAGCGTAGACCGTCGAATCCCGGAAGCACAGCCATGGGCTATTCCGAGCGCAGTTGCCCAGGACGTCGATGACGTGCCGGTAGGCGACGGTGTATCCAGAGTCGAGTTCCAGGGTGTGTTGGAACGCGAACAAGGCCTTGCCGTAGTCGCCCAGCGTGTCGGAGTGCGGAACTCGGCCGGGTCTATGATGAAAGTGGGCCTCACCTAGCTGATACCACGCCTCCACGTCGCTCGAATCCCGCGCAACCATCTGCCCGGCGATCTCGCGGGCGCGTTGGTAGTGGCCATTTTCGTACGCTTGGTAGTATGCAATCAGCTGCCGGAACCGGGGCGGGAGATCCGCACCGTGGGCCTGGGCCTTGGCAATGAGCGCGCGCCGGTTCGTCGCACTCCCCTCGATGCCGGCCCACCCGTCCGCGTCGCGGAGCCGGACGTAGGCCAGGGCGAAGGTCGAGTCGAGCTCGACGGCCCGGTTCAAATGCGCCTTGGCCGAGTCGATCTGCAGGACTTGAATGGCCTGGACACCGGCCAGGTACTCCCGGTACGCCTCGAGCGAGGTCGTCGTCTGGCTCACGAGGTCGGGCCGCTCGCCCGCGGGGGCCCCGCTCACGCGGAGGAGACGGGCCGCCAACGAATCGAGGAGCGGACGCGGGTCCGCCGCGAAGCCGGCCCGCACGATTTCGGTCGCCAGCCGGTCGCCGGTCCGAACGTCGTGGATCTTGGCCTCGAATGCCAAGGAATCGCCCTCGCGGCGGATGTCTCCCAGCACCAGCGTCCCGACCTTCGCTTCGCGCGCCATGGCCTGCGCCGCGTCGAAGTCGATGTCCTTGGGGGAGTCGATTTGGCGTCGCCGGAGGAGTGAGCTGGTGCGCTCGTCGTCGAACACCCGCATGTCCTCCCAGTGCGCCACCGCGAGGCCCAGTAGGTTCATCGCCGCGTCTTCGAGATAGTCGTTTCCTTGGTCGCCGGTCTTGTTCTCGAACGGGAAGATGATGAGGCTCTGCCTGGGGTCGCCCTCGACCTGGAATCCCTTGGGCCTGAGCGCCCAGGCCAACGAGCCAATCACGACCGCGACGACCATGGCCGTGATGATCTTGCCCAGCGACATGCGCTTCGAGCCTGCCGGCATCGCCGTCGCCGATCGCAACGCATCACGGAACTCGGCCGCGGTCTGGAAGCGCTCATCGGGGTCCTTGGCCAGGCCGCGAGCGATCGCTGCACTCACGGGCTCGGGGGTCTGGGACTCGAGCTCGCTGACGGAGCGGGGTTCCTCGGTGAGATGTGCCGCGAGCACGGCCTGCGGTGTTGCACCGCCGAACGGCGGGCTGCCGGTCAGCATCTCGTATCCCACCACCGCCAAGGCGTAAACGTCCGCGCGCGGGTCCACATTCCGCTCGCCTGCCGCCTGCTCCGGCGACATGTATCCCGGCGTGCCGACCGCCATGCCCATTTCGGTGAGGCGGGCGCCGCCCTCTCCTCCTCGTGCCTCCTCGACCGCGCGCGCAACCCCGAAGTCGGTGAGGACCGCGTGACCTTGCTGGAGCAGGATGTTTTCGGGCTTGATGTCCCGGTGGACCACGC
>JABDII010000429.1 GCA_013003805.1 Gemmatimonadales bacterium | reverse complement strand
CTCTATTACGCCGTCACGGCCCAGGCCCCACCACTCAGCCCTGTGGACCTGACTCCACCAACGGCACTCCGCCCCGTTTGTCCGGCGATCCTCGAGCAAGTCATTCTCCGCGCGATGGCGCCCGAGCCGGTAAGACGCTATCTCACCGCCTCCGAAATGCTCGACGACCTCGTCTCGGCGGCGGGACTATTCGAGACCCCGTCCGGAACCACGGCGTTCGGGAACGCCGCAGAGCAACACAGCACGGACGACGCGCGGGAACAGCACATGCGGAGGGCGTTGGGCGATGACTACGAACTGCTCGACGAGCTGGGAGAGGGCGGCTTCGGGCGGGTGTACCGAGTCCGAGACCTCCACCTCGAGCGTGAGGTCGCGCTCAAGGTTCTCCATCCGTTCCTGACCAAGCATCCCTCCGGTGTCGAGCGATTCCGTCGCGAGGCCCAGCTCGCCGCAAGGCTCAAGCATCCGCACATCGTCGACATCTACGACATTGCCGGACGGGCCGGCCTGCTCTGGTACACGATGGAACTCGTCAAGGGCCCGAACGTTGCCCAGTGGATCGATCGCAACGGACCCATGCCCCTCGATCATGTGCTCAGACTGATGCGCGAGGCGCTCTCGGCACTCGCACACGCCCACGCAAGCGGCTTGGTCCACCGAGATATCAAGCCCGAGAATCTGCTCATCGACGAGCGCGGCAGCTTGCGCATCACCGACTTCGGTCTAGCCATGGCGCTCCAGACCCAGGAACGCGGCGGCGTGACCAGCCGAAGCGGGACACCACAGTTCGCGAGCCCCGAGCAGCTGCTTGGAGAGTCGGTGGATCAGCGCTCGGATCTCTACAGCCTGGCCGTGGTGGCCTATTATGCCCTGCTTGGGTTCCCGCCCTTCTCAGGGCAGAGTGCAGCACAGATCCTGGCCAAACAAACCACCGACCAGATTCCGGCGCTCAGGGATTACCGTCACGACGTCAGCGAGGAGCTGGAGGTGGTATTCGAGCGCGCCATCCGGAACGATGTCGATGCACGCTACGCCACGGCAGCGGAGTTTTTTCAGGCTCTCAGGCAAGCCATGCGGGCCTCACCAAGCCGGCTCCCTGCCGACCGGGTCCGGCCGAGCTTCTTGTGGTGGCGGCCGCGTCGACCTCGAGAGGATAGCCCATAGTCATCGAGCGGAACGACCATCCAGCGATGCGGCAAACGCCGCGAGTCGCTGCACCTGGGGTTGACGCAGGCCAACCCTACGCAGATCTTGTGCGGAAATGCGAGACGGGGTGGAAGCGACGCCACACCGTCCGAGTATTCATGCGGCCTCTGCCCGCATGATCATGAGTGGATCTGCCACGTCAGATCCAGGGTATTCACCAAACAATGGAGTGGGTTCATGGCACGCGCGACCGGCACGGTGAAGTGGTTCAATGACGCGAAGGGATTCGGCTTCATTACCCCTGAGGGTGGTGACAAAGACTTCTTTGTTCACCACACGGCCATCATCGCCGAGGGTTTCCGGACCCTCGCGGAAGGCGACAAGGTGGAGTTCGACATCACGGAGGGAGCCAAGGGCCCCGCAGCGGAGAATGTCGCCAAGGTCAGTTGATCGCCCCGTGCCACCTACACACAGGGCCGCTCGGATGAGCGGCCCTGTGTGCTTATAGGCAGATATACCTGAAGACTATTTGTGCCGATAGATAACGCGACCGCGGGTGAGGTCATACGGCGAGAGTACCACCGTCACCCGGTCCCCCTCGAGCACGCGAATCTTGAATTTGCTCATTTTCCCAGCAGCATAGGCGAGGACTTCGTGGCCGTTCTCGAGGAGCACTCGATAATTCCGATCGGGGAGCACCTCGGTCACGACACCTTCCATTTCTATTCCTTCTTCCTTCGCCATCCAATTCCTCCAACTTCGGGACAATGCAAGGACTCTTCTGCTCGAGGAGCCATGTGGCGGGTAACAATCTCACCATTCCTCTGCCAAACCGCAACATTCAGTCGTGGCAAGTAGGTTTACTCGCTACGAAGGTGCTCGATCTCTCGTTCGACAAATTGCACGAGGCCTCGCATCCGGTCAGCGTCGAAGATGAGCTGGGCCCCAGCCGTCCGATACAGTTCGGGAAGGGAATGCGTTGCGCCAAGCGCGAGCGCCTGCCGGTAGTGTACGAGAGCCTCCGCTGGATTCTCCAGACTGCGGCGCCACACCTGGAGGGCGCCGAGCTGGGCAATGCCGTACTCGATATAGTAGAACGGGTAGACAAAGATGTGGATCTGCCGGTACCACCGTCCGATCCGCTCACGTTCGAGACCACTCCAATCCACGCCGGGATCGAAACGATCACGGAGCTGCACCCAGGCGTCGTCGCGCGCGGCGGCATCGTGGCCCTGCCCACTGGTATAGATCCAGCTTTGGAACGCATCGACGGCGGCGATGTGCAGCAGGCTAGTCAAGACGTCCTCCAGGTGCTCGAGTCGCGCCAAACGGAGTTCGTCCTCGGTGAGAAAGTCTCCCGGATCAGCCAGGTAGGGCGCCGCGAGCAGTTCCATGGACATCGATGCCAACTCGGCCGCCTCCGAGCCTGGCTGACGCTGCCAGATAAGCGGCTGGCGGTGGGCGGCAAAGGCATGAAAGGCATGCCCGGCCTCATGGAGCAAGGTCATCACATCGTCCATGACACCGACGGCGTTCATGAAGATGAACGGACGGCCCCGAGACGACAGGGTCTCACAATAGCCGCCAGGTGCCTTGCCCAGCCGACTGTCCAGGTCGAGCAGGCCCTCCTCCAGCATGG
>JABDII010000427.1 GCA_013003805.1 Gemmatimonadales bacterium | reverse complement strand
CCTTGACGGCGACGGAGCGGTTGTGCTTGATGTCCCGAGCCACGTAGACGGTGGCCATGCCCCCACGGCCCAGCTCGTGTTGGATCGCGTAGCGCCCTGCGAGGGCGCTGGCGAGTGCTTCCGGGATTGTCGTCATGGCATATGAAGTTAGTGTCGGAAGGATCTGGAAGGCGAGCCAGGTCGACGCGGTCGAACACCCGGTAACGATTGAGCCCGCCATGCGGGCGGGCTCGAGATGAGAGTTGTGGCTATGTCAGCCGGTGAGGCATTGCAGCCTTGGTCAGTGGCTCGAGATGCTCCGGCTTGAGGACTTGGCCCCCTCGCGGACGTTCAGGAGTAGACCCGACGAATCGGCCTTGAGCTGGAGGCTCGAGGAGTCGGTTCCATCGGTGGCGTCGATGATCACGCCGGATGAATCGGCCCGCAACAAGAAGTTGGTACCGCTCTGCTCGTCCGCGATCTGTAGTACTGCACCGTGTGAGTCAGCCCGAAATCTGAGACCCGCTTCCTTGAGGGCGTCCCAGATGTTGATGGTGACGCCGCTCGAGTTCGCGCGGATTTGGGCGAGCGCCTCCTCCACTTCCTGCGCGGCCACTGCATGGGCCTTCCGTTTGTGGTCATCGCCCTGCCATTCCTGCACCTGCTCGACCGGTACGAGGAGTGTCTGCACGATGCCCGCTTCCTCGATCGTCACTTTGCCGAATGCGACGAAGTCGCCGCTCGTTACCGTTTCGGGACTGAGACATGTGAACGTGCTCCGGCGGCTGAAATTGGCAACTTCGCTCGTGGCGAGAGCACAGTCCTGTAACTGATCGAGCGCGGCGGGATCCTTGATCTTGACGTCGAGCTGCACTCCGCGGACAACTTCGGGGGAACTACGAACGAATTGAATTTCGCGGATCGTGCCTACCTCGCGCCCACCCAATCTGAAGGGCACGAACGCGAGCGGGATGCTGATGGGGTCCGCCGATTCGAGAGTCTGTTCCACGAGGTGTGCCCCATGGCGGCCTGCATTCAGGATCAGAAGACCCACCATAAAGACGGCTATCGCGCCGAGCGCGATGCCGAACCAGTACCGTTTCATGTGGGATGACCTCGGCGTCTCCGGGCGGTGACCCATTCACCACTCGTTTCATACCGTAACGGATTGAGTTCGATTTTTGTTTCAACCTGAGATGTCGTCGTCGGCAATCATGGTCAGGCCTTGGAGGATCAGGCGATTCGAAGGTCGAGCCGAGCTACGCCCCCGATTCGAGATCCTGGCCTCTCTTCAGTCGTGCCATCAACAAGGCCGGACGAGCCGACCTCACCTGAAGATTCGCATAATCCAACGCCAGATTCTCTCAAACAGAAAGCCGAAGACGATCTTCCACACGTGGGTGCTCCTGGGTTCCTTGGGCTCGGAACCGGACGGGAGCTGTCTCCTTTTTGTTTCAAGATGTGACGATGTGCGGGGGCATCGAGCGTTCCGGCCATTTGGTCGCGGTCGCTCCGGTGGCGGGCAAACGGGGTTAGGCAAGAATTGAGATGCAAAAAAACAATACGGTAGGTCAAGCACGCCATAATATCTCTAACACTTGCAGTAGCAATAGATTGTAGTACATTTGAGAAGAGATCGTCGTTGAACATCGTCCGATTTTTGAGATTTTCGAAGGCGATCGTCGATGGGGCAGAGTAACGGGCCACTTGGCACCGAGATCCGGCTCGATTGCGCGGCAGGGACCTCGGTACCGCAGGGAGTGCGAGGCCAGCATGGCCGTGCCGAGCCGGATGTCTACCCGAAGGTTCCCGCCGTCGCTCCGACTGCGGGCTCGCGTGGCCTACGCCACGGCTTGGGAGGCTCTTCTCGAGACCCACACAGCGCAGGCCATGCAGTTCGTGCATGAGTTCGCGCCGCGTCTGCCGGTGCTCAAGGCGCTAGACTTGTACTTCCGGGTGGTGGCCGTTCCGGCTCCGATGGAAGAGCCTGTGCGTAGCCGGGTTTTGAGTGGACTCGATCTGGATTGCCTTCTCCCCCGAATGCCGCTCCCGACCCTCCGAGGCTGGAGCCGGATCCGCCTGGATCTCCTGATTGAGAATGCGCGGTCTCGCCGCCGATTCCATGAGAAGACCCTGCAGTTGGCCCGCATGGCAGGAGCTCGGGCTGCCGAGGATGTTCAGGCCACGCATGTGGCCAATGCGTTGAATTTCGTGACGTTGTTGGCCGAGCACCTGCCGGTCGATCGCGCCGTCAGCCACTACGTGCGAGAGTTCTCGCTCCCGCTCCATGCGGCCGCTGGGGTCAACCAGCGGGCCCAGGCTCAGGTGGCGGGGGAGCACCTGGCGGCCCAGAGCAGCGTACCCGGATTCTCTCCTTCCCGCCGGGCTGGTATGGTCGTTGGGTATCCAGCGGCGGACGGCGGCTAGCGCCGCTATCCTTCGGGAGCTTCACGCTCGGACATCCGTTGGACCCGCCTCCCCAGCTCTTCGCCGAACCGTTCACCGTCATCGGGCGTTACCACAATGGTGCCATCTGCTGTGGCAATGACGACGGCACCTCGGGCCTTCGTGCCGTACATTGTGTAGCTGCCCAGAGCCCTGCTTCGGAAAGAGCCCCAAATCCCGAAGAAGCCGCTATTCCCACCTGGAGGTCGCTTGAGCGACGTACCGAACCACTCATTGCTGACTCGGACCGTGCGGATGGTAACGTACTCGATTTCGACCGGTCCGATGGGTCGCTCGATCCGCACGGCCTTGTCGGTCAGGGCAACCCCGGTTGGGGTGTAGAGGTACGCGACGGCTGTGATGGCTCCACAGACCGCAATGACGAGGATGAGGGCCAATACCGTGATAGAGCGGGGCGCGGTATTGAACGCCATCGAGGCGCTCACGACCAGCGCGCCGAACAGCATGATGATAAGACCGGTCACGACCGTGACGAACCTGTCACGCGACATCCGGTACGTCGACATATTCGTCCTGGGGAGTCTGTGGAATTCCCGGCGTCCAGAATCGGACTCAAGGTAACATCTTGAGTCGGAAAGGTTGGACAATCGGCGAGCCGGGACGATGGACCCAGGGTGTGCTTCTCGCTGGCCGGCAGACGTCACCCAGCAATCGAGGAGTGGTTGATATGCCGAGAATCATGAAATGGACGGTCCTCCCGCTGGCCTGGGTGGCATCGGCGTGCCTTGCCGAAGGGGGGGTGGACCACGCTTCAAGGACTAACGCGGGGCAGACGACCCAAGAGTTCCGGGACCTGACCCTCGCAACCCCGCGAGACAATGGCGCATCCGCCGTCTCTCTGCTGGAGCTGGGCAGAACTGAGGCCCGGGAGGCCCCGACGGCCTCGGAGGCGGACCCCGACCCAATCGCGCCTTCCGCCGGAGCTGTCGTAGCGGAAACGTACGCCTACTTGCTCGAGCCGGCGGCGGCGGCACTCCCTGAGGTTCTGCGGGTGCGAAGCGCGGGTGGCACTCTTGGTGCGGCTCTCGCGATTGCGCCGGTTGGCGCGTCCGCGCTCCCGAATGGCCTCACGGTAGGGATCCCGACACCGAAGCCAATCGAATTCACCAGGCCGTCGCAGGTGAACGAGTACGAGCCTTACGAGTACGCCTCGCTTGCTGAGGCCTTCGCTCCTTCGGGTGGCGGAGGGATTCTCGGGGGCATCCGAGGGGGTGGGTCCTGTGGTCCCCGCGGAGGTCTCTGAGTTGGAGTAGAGGTACGCCTCGGTTCTGACCCCTCGTTTCCGAGGCTGAGCATCCGCGGTCCGCTTGTCGGGTCGTGGATGCTCCTTTCTTGGGGCGGGTTGTGTCGCATGAGTGCACCACCTTGGCCTTCCCTCCGACCTGCCTGTGGCATCCCAACCTCCAGACTTAGTTAGTGTTAGGTTATCTTCTGACGGGGCATGACGATTGCTCGATCC
>JABDII010000424.1 GCA_013003805.1 Gemmatimonadales bacterium | reverse complement strand
GAGCCGCTGCGGGCGGCCTTGGTGCTCGCCGGTGCGTTGGACGTGCAGGTGTGGACCACGCACATGAAGAAGGGCAGGGTCGGTTTCCGGGTGGAAGCCCTCGCCGACCCGGCGGAGGCCGATCGCGTATGCGAAACGCTCTTCCGGCATAGTTCGACGGCCGGTGTGCGGGTGTCGCGGGCCGAACGCGTCACCCTGGCGCGGCGGCACATCGAGGTCAAAACGGCCAATGGCCGGACGGTGCGGGTCAAGGTCTTGGACGGCCCGGACGGGCCGAGAGTGAAGCCGGAGTACGATGACGTGATCGCGGTGGCGCACGCCGAGGGGCGGCCGGCCTTCGAGATAGCGAGAGAGTTGAGTGAACGGGCATGGAGTCACGTCTCGCCGAATGCGAACGACGAGCCCCCTGCCGACAACAAGGAGTAAGCATGCGGAAGTGGATTCTGGCGTTTGGTTTTGTCGTCTTGGGCACGAGTGCGATGGCGGCACAGGAGCGAGTGCTCAGCGATCGCGTGGCGAACGCACAACCGTCACAGTACAAGGCGCCCGACTGTAAGCTCAAGTCCGGGCATTTCATGGTCGGGAGCGGGTCGACCTATCTCAAGTCGGCAACGGAGACCTCGGTTGAGGGCAATCGCTTGCGTCTCATATCCGACGCCAAGCGAGTGTTGAACCAAGCGATCACGGAGAAGGGCCAGGCCGACAATGGTGCGGCATGGTTCTTCCTGGGCCGGGCCTACTTGATGGAGGGCGACGTGGCCGGTGCCGACTCGGCATTCACCAAGGCGGAAGGCTACGCGCCGCAGTGTACCGAGGAGATCGGGAATCTCCGTCGCACCGCGTGGGTCGCACTGGTCCAACCGGCCAGTCAGTTCCTGACGGACGGGGTCACCGACTCCGCGATCAGGCTGCTGCGCCAGAGTCACCTCATCTATCGCGCCGAACCGAACGCCATGTATTTGCTGGGCGTCTACCACAGCGACCAGAAGCAGCTCGATAGCGCGGCGGTCTACTTCCGCCAATCGGCGGACGTCTCGGCCACGAACCCCGAGCTTACCAAGCAGCGGGACCAGTCGACCTTCAACCTGGCTGTGGTGCTCGGCCAGGCCGGCCGGCATGCAGAGGCCGTCGAGGCCTGGCGCAAATACGTCATGTGGGTGCCGGACGACCAGGACGGGAAGAAGGGATTGGCTCAGTCCTTCCGTGGCGCCGGCATGGTCGACAGTGCCATGGCCATCGAGGCGGAGTTGGTGGCCGCCGTGGGAGCGGGAGGGGAACTCGATGCCGGTGCCTCGACCGGTGACCTCTTCACCTACGGGGTGAATGCGTTCAATGCAGAGGATTACGACGCAGCCATCAATGCGTTCTCGATTGTCCATGAACGGCAGCCTAACAACCGAGATGCCATCTTCAACCTGGCGAACTCCTTCTACGCCAAGAAAGACACCTCCCAGCTGATCGCCATGGCTCAGCAGCTAATCGCTATCGACCCGATGAACGAATACGCCCAGAAGCTCCTGGGTGAGGGGTACCGACTGGCCGAAAGGACCGACGAGTTGCTGGAGGTGGTGACGGCGCTCGAGGCCTCCCCCTTCAGCTTCGATGTGAAGAATTTCCGCTCCACGGCGGACGGTGCCTCACTCCAGGCCCAAGCCATCGGGCGAGAGGCCAAGGACATTCAGGGCAGGCCGATCGCGGTCGAGCCGGTGCTTCTGTCGGTGGAGTTTCTGGCCGAGGGTGGGACGGTGGTCTCCACCGAAGAGGTGACCATTCCCGTGCTCGAGCCTGAGGCGGTGCACGAGGTGAAAGTCGAAGGGACCGGGGCCGGCATCGTGGCGTGGCGCTACGCCAAGAAAGAGATGTAGCCAGCCCCCGCTTGACAGTGATCCGGCCGGAACGCCACATTCCGGCCGTTGCGGGCGTAATTCAGTGGTAGAATGCCAGCTTCCCAAGCTGGACGTCGCCGGTTCGAGTCCGGTCGCCCGCTCTTAGGAGACGGAAGTAGGAAGACGGTAAGTCGTGAGACGTGAGCCTTGGGTATCGAGGCTCGCGTCTTTTTTAGCGCACACCTTTCATCTGGTGTCTAAGTGGACTCCAAATGGACCCAAGCTGCCACGCCTGGAACGAATCGTTACATATGGTAATGCTGTGTTACCCGCCAAAGAATTCATGCATCCAGGTATATCCTGTAACACGATACCGGAGAGTAGGATAGGGAACCGGCACTCGCGGCACACGTATTGCTTTCAGACAGGTCGACCACAACAAATCCCGCGTTGCATTGGAGACTTGAGACATGTTTGAGAGACGAATCCCCCGTATGGGCCTCTTGGCCCTCATAGCCGGCTTGGCCGCTTGTAGCAGCGAGCCGAACTCCGATCCGGTCGTGTCGTTCAATCTGGCGACCCGGAGCGCTGCTCCGGCCGTGGCAGCGTATGGGCGGCCTTCATTCGAGATCTACACCCTGGGTTCCACCACCATCGACTTCACGTCCGTGCGAGTGGCCTTCAGCGAGATCGAACTCGAGCGCGCGGAGTCAACCATCGAATGCGACGTCGCCACGATCGATGACGACGACTGCGAGGAAATCGAGCTGGCACCCCGGATCCTCGATCTGCCTCTGGCCCCGGGCGCAAGCAGGACGATCAGCGTATCGGTATCTCCTGGGACGTATGACGAGATCGAATTCCGGGTCGAGAAGCTGGGCGACGAGTCCGATGAATCGGCCTTGGTGGCCGCCAACCCGGAGTTCGATGGCGTCAGCGTCCGTGTCGAAGGCACCTACGACGACGGCAGCGGCCCGGTGCCGTTCGTGTTCACCAACGATCTCGATGTGGAGCAGGAGTTGGATCTGGCAACTCCGCTGACCGTCGATGCGACCGGCGGCGCCGACCTGACACTCTACGTGGACATCGGCACATGGTTCCTCAACCAGGCGGGGGACGGCTACGTCGATCCGGCCCAGGCCAACAAGGGCGGCCAGCACGAGAGCGACGTCAAGGACAACATCAAGCAGTCGTTCGACGCGTTCGAGGACGACGATCACGACGGGCAGAGCGACGACAGCTGATACGCGCTTGCCGAGCGCTGTTCCTACCGCCGGACAAGAGTGCCCCTCTTTCCTCAGAGGAAAGAGGGGCCGCTTGTTTTGACGTACCGCGTGTCACTCGGTTGCCATCGGAGGCGGACCGAGAGGTTCTGAGGCGCGGGTCAGCTGCCATTGGCGCCAGAGGATGTAGAACGCCGGTATCACCACGAGAGTGAGGAGCGTGGAGGTGACCATTCCACCCACCATGGGGGCCGCAATCCGTTTCATCACATCCGCCCCGGTGCCCGTGCTCCACATGATCGGTGCCAGACCCGCTATGATGGCGGTGACCGTCATCATTTTGGGCCGCAAGCGGTCGAGTGCCCCTTCTTGTACCGCGGCCGCGATATCGGACGCCTTTCGCAGCTGACCCGCCTGTTTGCGGCGATCGTACGCTTCATCCAGGTAGATGAGCATCACCACCCCGGTCT
>JABDII010000416.1 GCA_013003805.1 Gemmatimonadales bacterium | reverse complement strand
CCACGATGTCGTTCACCTTGTTCGATGGCGGGGCACGCAGCGCAAGGATTCGCGCCGCGCGTCAGGAGGTCGGGGCGGCCGAGGCCTCTATTTCCGCAAGCGAGCAAGCGCTGATCGCAGTGGTGGTCGAGACGTACGCGCAAGTCTTGGCCCAAAGGGAGACGCTCGCCGCGCACGACCTCAGGCTTCGGGCCCTGGTGACCGAACAGAGCCGGGCCTCGCAGTTCTTCGCGGCCGGCCGGGGAGCCGAAGTCACCGTATTGCGGGCGGACGCCGCGGTAGCCGAAGCAGAGGCGGTGCGCGTCTCGTTAGCCACCGGGCTGGACGTCACGGTTCGGAGTCTGGCGCGCTTGATAGGTAGCCGGCCGGAGTCGATTACCGCGGAGCGCCTGTCAGGCACCAAGCTTCGAGACTCAGCCGAGCGCCCGCCCAATCGGGGCGAGAGCCTCACCATGGCACTCGAGTCGAGCCCGGCGGTCGAGCGCGCGCGCAGCAAGGTCGCCGCGGCGAGGGCAGGCATAGGTGTCGCGAAAGGGGCCCGCTGGCCGGCGCTCGGGTTGGTCGGCCGGTTCATCGACCGGGGAAGCTCTCAAGGTGACTACACCAGCGAGTGGGACGCCGGTATCCAACTGTCGTATCCCATCTTCACCGGTGGCGCCACCAGCAACCGCGTGGCACAGGCAGAGGCTCTGTTGGCCGGCAGGTCGGAGGAGTTGCGTCTCGCAGAGCTGGATGCGGCCGCCCGTGTCGACCGTGCCTGGTCCGCCACGGAGGAGAGCCGGGCGCGCATTTCCAGTCTCTCGTCCGCCGTCGCCGGCTTCAGCGAGGTCGCGCGGGTGGAGCAGCTCCGGCTCGACACCGGCACCGGGACTCAGACCGATTACTTGAAGGCCGAAGCCGACCTCCTAAACGCCCGTGCGAATCTCGCCCGGGCGCGGTACGGGCTTCTCACTGCGCGTGTGAACCTGGCACTCGCCACCGGCCGGCTCAGCCCGGCTTGGTTGGCGGCCACGCTGGAGATCGAATCATGACCGGCCCCCGCACCAAGCGTCTCATTCCTATCGCGGTCCTTGTGCTGCTCGCCGTGGTACTCTGGTTCACGCTGTTCCGCGACGGGAGGGGGGGGGCCGGCGACGACCTCATCGCCTCGGGAACGGTGGAGGCCACCGAAGCCAGGCTCGGATTCCCCGCCACCGGACGCGTCGAGGCGATCTCGGTGCGCGAAGGCGACGCGGTCGAGGAAGGTGCCGAGCTTGCGTTTCTCGACCGTCTCGAGATGACGGCGCGTCTCGAGCAGGCTCAGGCACACGTTGTGTCATCGCGCGCTCTGCTCCTCGAACTCGAGCGCGGATTCCGGAGCGAAGAGGTCTCACAGGCGCGCGCAGCACTCGATGCAGCCAATCGACGGGTCGACGATGCCAAGCAGGCGTTCGATCGCACCAAACGGTTGCTCGAGGGTGGCGCGGTGAGCCAGGAAGCGTTCGACCGCGCGCAGGTGGCGCGGGACGTGGCTGAGAGCGAGCGGACCCGCGCGGAAGAGCAGCTGCGACTCATGGAGGCGGGCCCCCGGCGCGAACGGATCCAGGCCCAGCGCGCCCAGCTGGCGCAGGCGGAGGCGGCGGTTCACGCCATCGAGGCCGGCCTCGCCAACTTGACCATCCGGGCACCATTCGACGGCATCGTCACGGTCAAGCATCGCGAGCCGGGCGAGATCGTCGCGGGAGGGACTCCGGTACTCACCGTGATGGCGCCCGACGACCGGTGGGTCCGGATCTACGTGCCGGAGAACCGGCTCGGCGCCGTCGGGCTCGGCGCAAGTGCCGCGATCACGTCCGACACCTACCCCGATCAGGAATACCCCGGAGAGGTGATGTACATCGCGAGCGAGGCCGAGTTCACGCCGAAGAGTGTGCAGACCACCGAAGAACGCGTGCGACTGGTGTATGCGGTCAAGGTCCGCATTACCGGCGATTCGGCGCTGACGCTCAAGCCAGGCATGCCGGCCGATGTGAGGATCGCGCTCGAGCATCCGCCTTCATGAGTCAGGTCGAGGCGATGGTTTCGCTGGAGCGGCTCACGCGGCGCTTCGGCGACGTAACCGCGGTGGATGGTCTGAGTTTCGACGTAGCCAGTGCCGAGTTGTTCGGCCTCGTCGGCCCGGATGGTTCCGGGAAGACCACGACGCTCAGGATGCTGGCCGGCGTCCTGCTGCCGACTGAGGGCGATGCCCTCATGAACGGCACCAGCATGGCTCGGAATCCTGAGAGTGCCAAGCCGGATCTCGCTTACATGTCGCAACGGTTCGGCCTCTACAGCGACCTCACCGTTCGCGAGAACCTCCACTTCTACGCCGACCTCTACGAGGTTCCTCGGGCGGAGCGCGACCAGCGGATGGAGCGGTTGTTCCGCTTTTCGAACCTGGGCCCGTTCACCGAGCGTCTGGCCGGGAAGCTCTCGGGCGGGATGAAGCAGAAACTCGGTCTCTCCTGTGCCCTCATTCACCAACCCAAGATCCTCCTGTTGGACGAGCCGACCTTCGGCGTCGATCCGATCTCACGGCGCGACCTCTGGCTGATCGTGCATGAGATGGTGGCCGAGGGCGTCACGGTGATCGTGAGCACCGCCTACATGGACGAAGCGGAGCGGTTCGATCGGGTAGCACTGCTCAACGAGGGAAGACTCCTCGCCTTGGCCACGCCGGCGGAGATGCAGGAGGAACTCAAGGGCAAAGTGTACGCCGTGGTGGTCGATCGGCTTCGCGAGGCACGCGATCGACTGCAACCGCTCCATCAGGTCGAACGGGCGGCCGTGTTCGGCGACCGGCTGCACGTGACCCTCACCGACCCGTCACACGCGCCGGTGATCGAGACGACGCTCCAAGACGGCGGATTCAGCGTGCGTGGCACCGATCGCATCGAGCCGTCGATGGAGGACGTGTTCATCCACCACGTCTCTCAGGCAGGCGTTCTGTGAGCGGCAGAGCTGCTCCGGCCGTTCGCGTCGAGGGTCTCACCAAGTGCTTCGGCGACTTCGTCGCCGTCGATCACGTCACGTTCGATGTGCGTCCCGGGGAGATCTTCGGATTCCTCGGCCCGAACGGTGCGGGAAAGACCACCACGATCAAGATGCTCACGGGGCTCCTCCCCCCGAGCGAGGGAAGTGGATCGGTGGCTGGGCTCGACATCGAGACCGAGGCCGATCGCATCAAGCGGCAGATCGGATACATGTCGCAATTGTTCTCGCTCTACGCCGATCTGACCGTGGAGGAGAACGTCCGATTCTTCTCCGGCCTCTACGGCGTCGATCGGGCGCGCCGGCTCGAGCGCCGGGACTGGGTCCTCGAGATGGCTGGACTCACCGAGCATCGCCGCCGCCTCACCGGCGAGTTGCCGCTCGGCTGGAAGCAACGCTTGGCGCTCGGATGCGCCGTGATCCACGAGCCTCCCACGTTGTTCCTCGACGAGCCGACGTCCGGGGTTGATCCTATCTCACGCCGGCGCTTCTGGGACCTGATCTATCAGCTGGCGGAAGCCGGCACCACGACATTCGTGTCGACCCACTATATGGAAGAGGCCGAGTACTGCCACCGGTTGGCGCTGATGAATCGCGGGGCGCTGATCGCCCTGGACACGCCCGCCGCTTTGCGTGATGGACTGCGGGTCCCCATGCTCGAGATCGAGACCAACGACGCGCCGCGCGCCGTCGCCGCACTCGGCGATGCACCCGGGGTTCGTGACGCAGCCATGTTCGGCCGCCGCATTCACGTAACGGTTGACGACTCAATAACGGCGCGTCCGGTCATCGCGAGCGCGCTCGAGGGTCACGGGCTCGAGGTTGGCGACATGACCGACATCACGCCGTCGCTCGAGGATGTGTTCGTGGCATTAGTCCGGCGCGCGGGCGGAGCACCCGATGAGTAAGCCCGTGCGCCGGGGGCGGGAGCGAGTGCCATGCTGAGCCGCCGCCGGCTCTGGGCCATGGCGCGGAAGGAGGTCATTCAACTCCGCCGCGATACCCGGAGCCTGGCACTCGCGTTCGTCTTGCCCGTGCTGCTGGTCGTCCTGTTCGGCTACGCCATCACGTGGGACGTGGACGACATCGCGACGGCGGTGGTGGATCAGGACCAGTCATCCCGAAGCCGTGACCTGATCGACGCGTTTCGCTCGTCGGGGTACTTCACCGTGACGCGCTCGCTCGAGCGTCCCGGAGACATCGAGCCGCTGCTGGATCGGAGCGCCATTCGTCTCGCACTGGTCATTCCGCCCGACTTCTCGGCCGCGATCCTGGCGGGCCGGCCGGCCGAGCTCCAGGCCATCGTGGACGGGAGCGACGCCAACACGGCCAGCATCATCCTGGGCTACACTCAGGCGGTGGCATTGTCTTATTCGTCGGCTCTCCGGCTCGAAGGCCGGGTGCGTGCCCTGCCGGCGACGGCGGAGAGCCGAGTGTGGTACAACGAGGAGCTCTCTAGCCGGAACATGATCGTGCCGGGCCTGGTGGCGGTGATCATGATGATCATCGCAGCCATGCTCACCTCGCTCACCATTGCGCGCGAGTGGGAGCGCGGCACGATGGAACAACTCGCCGCCACACCGGTCCATCGATTCGAAGTCGTGATCGGAAAGCTCCTGCCCTACCTCGCGATCGGCTTGATCGACGTCGTGGTGGTCACGATCATCGGCGTCCTCCTCTTCGGAGTGCCGTTCCGCGGGAACGCTCTGTTGCTCATGATCCTGGCGACGGCCTTCCTGATCGGCGCGCTCGGGTTGGGGATGTTCATCTCGGCCGTAGCCAAGAGCCAGGTCCTGGCGACCCAGCTTGCGATGATTGCGACGTTTTTGCCGGCCTTTCTTCTCTCGGGCTTCATGTTTGCCATCGCGGTCATGCCGGCTCCCCTCCAGGCCGTCACCTATCTGGTTCCCGCCCGCTACTTCCTGGTGGTGACCCGGGGGATCTTCCTCAAGGGAGTCGGCGTCGAGGTGCTCAGGGTCCAGGGGCTCCTGATGATCGCGTTCGCGATCGTTGGATTGGCGTTGGCCACCCGCGTCTTCCAAAAGAGGATCCTGTGAATTGCGACCGGGCGGGCCGGGTGGAACGGGTGTTCGAGATGGTGCGAAAGGAATTTCGTCAGATCTTCCGCGACCCGCGGATGCGCCGCGTCATCTTTGTCGCACCAATGATCCAGCTCATCGTGTTCGGCTACGCCGTGTCCACCGACATCCGAAACACCAGCACAATAGTGGTGGACCACGACCGGACCCAGCGCTCGCGCGAGCTGATCGACGCCTTCACCGCCTCGGGGTACTTCCGGATCGTCGAGGCGTCGACGGAGCCGCGCGACGTCGTGGCCGCGCTGGACCACGGCAGGGCGATCGTCGGCGTGGTGATCCCCCGGGGATTCACTCCCGACGTCGAAGGCGGGGTCGGGGGTGACGTCCAGATCCTGGTCGACGGCACCAATTCCAACACGGCACTCCTGGCTCGAGGCTACGCCGAACGAATCGTACAGCAATTCGGTGCCCGAATCGCGGGTGCAGATGCGAGCCAAACGGTCACGCTCGACGAGCGAGCCTGGTTCAACCCCGACCTGGCCAGCCGGAACTACAACGTGCCGGCCGTGATCGGGGTCATCATCATGCTGGTGAGTCTGTTGCTCACCGCCCTCGCCGTGGTGCGCGAGCGGGAGATCGGCACACTGGAACAGCTCCAGGTGAGCCCGCTCACTCCCGGGGAGCTGATCGCCGGGAAGACGATTCCGTTTGGACTGATCGGGTTGGCCGACCTCACCTTCATCACCATCGTAGCGTTCCTCTGGTTCAACGTCCCCTTCCGGGGTGCGCTGCCGCTCTTGTTCGGGAGCAGCG
>JABDII010000493.1 GCA_013003805.1 Gemmatimonadales bacterium | reverse complement strand
GGATACGGCCGAGGCCCGGCAAATGACCGCCACCAACATCCGGTACGGACCTGTGGGGGTGCGTGGGGCCGACCCCGACGCCGCCGCAGAAGCTGTGGCTACTGCCACCATCGCCTACTCGCTCCATGACGAGGTCCAAACCATCGAGTGGATGCATGAGGAGGTGCGGCAATCAGGCAACTTGCCACTTCGCGAGGCCCACGCCGTGGTGCGCTCGCTCTCGATCGCCATGCACAGCCAGGGCGCCATCCTGCTCCCCCTCCTCGAGCTGAAACAATTCGATCAGTACACCACAACCCATTCCAGCAATGTCGCGGTCCTCTCGATGGGCCTAGCCGAGGAACTTAGCTTGGCCTCGGAGCACATCCGGGCGGTCGGGGTGGCAGGATTGCTTCATGACCTCGGAAAAATCCGGATTCCCAAGGAAATCCTGGTCAAACCCGGCAAGTTCACCGACGAAGAACGCACGGTGATGCAGGCACACCCCGTGGAGGGGGCGAAGATCATCCTCGAGCGCGAGGGCGAGCTCGACCTCGCCGCCGTTGTCGCCTACGAGCACCACATCATGCTCAACGGCGGGGGGTACCCGTCACTCCGATTTCAGCGGGATTGTCACTACGCCAGTAAGCTGGTGCACGTGTGCGACGTGTACGACGCGCTCCGTACCGATCGGCCGTATCGCGGCGCGCTCCCGTCGGAAAAGGCCCTGTCGTATCTCGCGGAAAAGGCGGGAACTGAATTCGATCCCGACCTGGTTCGCACGTTCACTATCATGATCCGCGATCGATCTGAGCAGCGCCTCCGGCTCCAGGATCCCACGATTCAACCGGACGAGGCCTCGTCCCTATAACGATGTCGCGCGTCGCGGTTCGACCGGTGGCAGTTCGAGCTCTTCGGAAGCTGGTTCTGGCGTGAAGTCTTCCCCTGGGTTGATGAAGCGGTCCCGCTCCAAGCCGTATTGCTTGTCGTAGAGTTGCTTGTACCGTCGGCCCAGCGCGAGGAGATCCTCTTGCGCCCCTCGCTCCACAATCTCGCCTTCTTCAAGCACGAGGATTTGGTCGGCACTCGCGATAGTCGACAGACGGTGGGCAATAACGAACGTGGTCCGGCCGCGGCGGAGTGATTGCAGTCCGTCGCGAATGAGCGCCTCGCTCTCGCTATCCAGGCTCGAGGTCGCCTCGTCCAGGATCAGGATGCGCGGATCGGCCAGAATCGCGCGCGCGATAGCAATCCGTTGTCGTTGCCCGCCGGAGAGTTTCACCCCGCGTTCTCCCACAACGGTGTCGTAGCCGTCGGCAAACTCCCCGATGAACTCATCACAGTGCGCGACACTAGCGGCTGCCCGGACTTCCGCGAGGGAGGCCCCGGGGTTGGAGAAGCGGATGTTCTCCACAATGGTGCCGTCGAAGAGGAAGTTGTCCTGCAAGACCACGCCGAGGTGGGAGCGGTACTGCCGAAGCCGGAGGGCTGCCAGGTCCCGGCCGTCCACCAGAATCTTACCCTGGTCCGGTTGGCTGAATGCCATGACCAGGCTGATGAGCGTGCTCTTTCCTGAGCCGCTAGGACCAACCAGGGCGGTGGTCGATCCCGCTGGGGCCTGAAAGGAGACGTGCTTGAGCACCGGAAGCCCGTCGGTATAGGCGAAACTCACATCGTCGAAAGCGACGTCGCCGACGACGTGCTTCACCGACGCGCCGGCCGTCTCGTCTTCGATGGCGGATTCACGAATCTCCCGGATGCGGTCGAGGCCGGCAAACGCTTCACTGATCTGGGTTCCGACCGACGCGATTTGCACCAGCGGTGCAGCGACGAGACCAATAAAGAAGACGTACATCACGAAATCACCGAGTGACATCGTGCCAGCAAGCACCGCCCGTCCGCCCACCACGAGGAGCAGTACCCCCACGACGCCGATGATGATAGTGGCAAACGCCGACACCGCCGACACCGCGGTAATCGAGCGGGCGATGTTTCTGAGCAAGCGATGTACGCCTCGGGCAAACACCCACTGCTCGCGTCGCTCCGCGGTATAGGTCTTGACCAGACGGACGCCGCCGAGAGATTCGGCGAGCCGGCCCGTTACTTCAGCGTTGATCTTACTCCGTTCACGGAAGAGAGGCCGGAGTTTCGTGAATGCGATGGCCATCCCGACACCAAATGTCGAGAGAATGAGCAAGGTAATGGCCGTGAGCTGCCAATTGAGATAGAACAACACTCCGAGTGCGATGAGCGCGGTCACGAGGCTGCCGGTTAACTGCACGAGGCCGGTGCCGACCAGGTTCCGGATTCCCTCCGCGTCACTCATGATCCGGGAGATGAGCACGCCGGTCTTGGTCGCATCGAAGTAACTGACCGGTAGACGCAAGACGTGTGCATGGACGCGCTTCCGCATCTCCGCGATCGCACGCTGTGCGGCAATGCTCATGACTTGAGACAGCCCGAACGACGTGGAAGCCTGCACCAAGGTGGCGACGCCCGCGGCGACCGCGATCGGTACCAGGAGATCGGTGCGCTGCTGCCCGATCACGTCGTCGATTAAGAACTTGGAGCTGCCCGGCAGGACCAAGCCCGCCAAGCGATTGAGAATCATCAGGACCAGTCCGATCCCCATCTGCCGGCGATGCGTCCACACCAGTTCCCGAGCCTCGCGCCACACCACGGCAGGGTCCAGGGATCGTTTCTTGGCTTCCTCCATACCCGGTTTCCTTACGCGAAAACGGTATCATCGCTCGAGCGAACCCGTGCAGCATAATATCGTTTCGGCCGCGCCGCTCCCCACTCCAGTGGCCCCACTCGCCCGGGATCTCTATATTGGCGCGTTGACGACCTCGCTCGGATATACGTATCACGACCCCACCCCTGACCCCTGGAGCCGACCGTGGCAGCACTCATCGTCTACACCACTCCCACTTGACCCTACTGCAAACAAGCCAAGGATTGGCTTACGGATCACGGTGTCGAGTATCGCGAGGCCGACATCACTCGCGACGTCACCCTTCTCCGAGAGTGGCGAGCCCTCACCGGTGGAGCGGGGGTCCCCACCATCGCCAACGGTCGGGATTTCATCGTCGGGTTCAACCCCGAGCGTCTGGCGCAGTTCGTCGATTGCTGTGCCCATTCGAGCCCGGTGGAAATCGGCGAGTGAACGAAACCGTTACGCGAAGAGACGTGATCGTGTCCGGCCGGAGCCGTCGGTGAGCGCCACTCCGACACCGGGCCCGTCCCGCCACCCCCAGCTTCGGGAAATTGCGCCGGACTTCACGACCGTGAACTCCCGAGGAGAGCCCAGGCGGCTGCATGACCTTGTCCGGGGGCGGCTCGTCATCCTGCTATTCTATCGCGGCCACTGGTGACCCTTCTGTAAGCGGCAGTTGGCCGCGTATCGTGATCGGCACGACGACTTCGTGCAGGCGGGGGCGGATGTCTACGCACTGTCCGTGGACCCGCCCGAGCGTTCAGCGCGACACAAGCGCACCCTCCATCTCCCGTATGAGCTCCTGTGCCACCCCGAGCGGGAAGTAGTGCGTGCGTGGGATCTCTATAACCGTAGGGAGCACGGCGGGATCGCGCGGCCGGCCGTGTTCGTGCTGAGCCCGCCCGACGGACGGATTCGAGTACGATCAGTCGACCGCATGAGCAGCCGGGTCCCGCCTGAGAGGGTGCTCGCGGCGCTCAAGGCCCTGGAGGGGCAGGCACTCCAGCGGCGAGTGGTCATTCCCAAGATCGGCGACCTGTTGGCCTCCATGCTCGGCCGGTAATCGTTCGTCGAAATCGCGGCCCGAGCTACCGGACAAGAAAACCGTGACGTAAGGGATCGTCGGGGTGGATCACGAACTCGTGGTGACCCGTGATCCAAGCGCGACCTGAGACCTCCGGAATCACCCCTGGCTGTCCTCCGACCGTTGTGGTCCCAACCACGCGCACGCCGAAACGCGTTCCGATCAAGCTCTCGATCGTGATCCACTCGCCTCTGCCGAGCTCCCCCCGTGCATGCAGGATTGCCACGCGCCCACTCACACCGGTCCCCGTCGGGCTCCGATCGACCTCGCCCTCGGCGAACACACAGACATGTCGGCTATGGGCCCCCTCCGTTGCCGAACCCACGAAAATGGTGCCGTACAAGAAGTTGAGGTCCGGGTGGCCGGCAGGATGCCGGATCACGTGGGTCTCACCCACGGCGTGCTTGATGCGCCGTCCGAGATCGATGATGCGAGCCGCATTGGTAGGCTGGAGGTCCAGTCCAATCGCTGCCGCATCGACGTAGGCATAGAACGCTCCCCCGAACGCAATGTCACATCGGACGGTGCCCAGACCGGGCACCGCCGTGTCCAGATCGGAGGCGAGAAGAAACGAAGGCACGTTAGCGAATGACACCTGCTCGACCAGGCCGCGTGTGACGGTCGCGTTCGCCACGACGCGCCCGGCTGGGGTATCGATCCGGAGAGTCGGCACGGGCCCCGTCACCGGCCGGAGCCCGCATTCGATCGCGACCGTGACCACGCCGATGATGCCATGACCGCACATGGTGCTGAACCCGTCGTTGTGCATGAAGAGCACCCCGAAGTCGCCGTCGGCGGTGGTCGGGGGCGTGAGCAGGCAACCATACATGTCCGCATGGCCGCGGGGCTCCCATAGGAGGGCACGACGCAGGTGATCGAGGTGCTGGGCGGCAAATCGGCGCTGCTCGAGTACCGTCCCACCGAGGGGCTCTGGAACGCCCCCGGTAATCACTCGCAGGGGCTCTCCGGCGACGTGTGCGTCGATGGCCGTGATCCGCCGACTGTCGGGCGATGACTCGAACTCGGACATCGTCACTCCGCCGCCGAACGTCCCGAGACGATACGTGCCGAGATCATGGTCCGCGGGCGCTGAGTGAGCGCTCCACCGGGGAGGCTGGCCGGCATCGCTTCCGGGCCTCGATTGCGCCAGTAATGGGGAGCGCGGTCTCCGATATCAGCGGCAGAGCGAGTCAGGAGGGGCATGGTTGGCGCCAAGCTACGGGGGTTGGGCTGGTG
>JABDII010000354.1 GCA_013003805.1 Gemmatimonadales bacterium | reverse complement strand
TCATGGACCGGCGCTTCGTGCGGGTAGAGGAGGCAATGCTCGCAGAGAAATTCGGCCAAGAGTGGAGCGCGTATCGCGCTCGGGTACGGCGGTGGCTCTAACGAGGTAACCTGCCTGCCCGGAAGCTGGCGCTTCCCCGGAAAGCGTTGAATAATGCACGGCCCGGCACGGAGCCACCGGGCGCAACGTGCAGGCCTGGAGATCGGTCGTCCACGTGAATCGGGTGAGCACCCAAGTCTATGTCAGACGAGTACTACATCAGGGATGAATCCATATTCGGTCCGCAGGGCTTTACCGGCTATCGCATACGAGACAACTACATCTACGGACCGAAGGGGTACACCTATTTCTACATCCTGAAGGACCATATCATCGGGCCCAACGGGTATACCGGGTGCTGGATCACGAAGCGCCACATCTTCGGCCAGCTTGAGCACCTGCCCTGGTGCGAGTAGGCCGTACGTTAGGCGCTGCGAGGTTCTAACTTCCAGGCGTTGATTTGGAAAGCCGCGATACCCACGCGGAGTACACCGCGACGGAGGGTACATGGACAGATTCATGCTCATCTTGCGTATGCTGCATATCCTGCTGGGCGTGTTCTGGGCCGGGACCATCTTCTTCCTGGTGCTGTTCCTCGGGCCCACGTTCCGGGCGGTCGGGCCCGACGGGGCGCCGGTCATGCGGGAACTCCTGCGGCGGCGGTTCTTGGACGTCCTGCCCGTGGTCGCCGGGCTCACCATCATCACTGGCGTCATACTGTACTGGCGCCTGTCCGGCGGCATGGCCGCCGGCTGGATGAGGTCTCCGTTTGGGGTATACCTCACGGTGGGCGGCGTAGCCTCCGTCCTCGCGTTCATCATCGGGGTGTCCGGGGTGCGGGCCGATACGCTCAGAGCCGCGGGCATGGCCGCGGCTCTCGCAGCGGCGTCCGACGAAGAGTGCCAGGGCATGCAGGTGGAGATCCAACGACTCCGCGCGCGCTCGGCTGCGGCCGCCCGTTGGGTGGCCCGGCTGCTCATTATCGCGGTCGCCGCCATGGCCGTGGCCCGATACGTGTAGGACGGCGCATGACGAACTCCCTTGTTCCTTCCGGGAGGCCTCTGGCCGGTGAGTTCGCGGAGTACGCCGAAGCCGACATCGGGGCTGTCGAGGGGAACGATGCGGTGGCCGCGCTCGAGCGTCAGGGGAACGAAATCGTGGAACTACTCCGGCCGCTCACCGACGCCGAGGTCGCCGGGCTTCGGTACGCTTCGGGCAAGTGGACGCTGAAAGAGGTCCTCGGCCATCTGTGTGACGACGAGCGGATCTATGCCTACCGCGCACTCTGTGTGGCGCGGGGCGACGCTCGCCCGCTCGCCGGGTTCGACGAGCAGCTCTATGTGAAGAGCGCCGATTTCGAGGATCGGAGCCTCGAGAGTCTGCTGGCGGAGTATCGGTCGGTCCGCGCCGCCTCGGTATCCCTGTTCTCAGGCCTCTCGAAGGAGTCCTGGCTTCGTACGGCGCAGGTCAACGGCTACCCCGCGTCCGTCCGCGGCCTCGCGTTCCACATTGCGGGCCACGAGCTGAGACACCTGAGGACCATGCGGGACAAATACCTCGGGAGCGCACTATGAAGCCTAATCTGACTCGAGAAGCAATCCACGTCTTCGATGCGATCGCCGGGATACTGCTCAGATGCTTTCTCTTTCTGGTCTTGGCGCAGCTGCTCGTCTGGGCAGCGCTGGTGCTGGCTGGAGATCCCGTCTACCGGATGTACGCCGCGATGATCGACATCCCGCGGCACGAATACAATCAATTGCTGCTTTCTTCGTTGATGCTCTTGAAGGTACTGAACGTGGTGCTCTTCCTGACGCCGTTCATAGCAGTCAAATTGGCGCTTCACCATTGGAATAGGCACGCGTAGTTCGTCCTGTGACACGAGGGAAATGATGAGAGCTGTCGGATTTGCCATCGTCGGACTGGCACTCCTCTATGTCAATCCGGCCTATGGTCAACGAAAAATCTCCTCACATGAGGAACGGCTGCTGGGCGCGATCCTGTCGTGCCCCCAGGGCCTTCTCGCGCTGCAGGCCGGACCGGTATACGAATCCGATGGGGTGTCGGACGGCCCTCGAGTACTCGACGCTCACACGCCCACCTACCCGCAACGGCTCCAGAGGAGAGGCATCAGTGGCTCCGTTACTCTGCGGTTCGTGCTCGACACCCTGGGGAAGGTGGAGCCGTGCTCGATGGAAGTTCAGGAGGCCTCGAGGGAGGAGTTCATCCTGTCGGCTGTGCTGGCAGTGCTCCAGACGAAGTTCAAGCCTGCAGAGCATCAAGGCAACACAGTCAGGGTACGAATGGTCCAGCCGGTGCGTTTCAATGTCTTCCGGTGATTGCGCGACTGTCTGAGGTCGAGCACGCTGAACTGTCGGCCGTGTAAGGAGGTGTGATGCGAGTCCTGGTCGTGGGAGCATCGGGGACCATCGGCCGTGCCGTGGTAGCGGAATTGAGCAAGCGCCACGAGGTGATCGCGGCGGGGCGGACCTCGGGTGACGTGTCACTGGACATCACCGACGCCGCGTCGATCAGGGCGGGGTTCGAGCATGCCGGACCGGTCGACGCCCTGGTCTCGAGCACCGGCACGGTCAAGTTTGCCCCGTTCGACCAGATGGGAGCCGACGACTACGAGATCGGCCTCAAGGACAAACTCATGGGGCAGGTCAACCTGGTCCTGATCGGTCGGGAGTACCTTGCCGACGGCGGATCGTTCACCCTCACCACCGGCGTGCTCGAGAGCGACCCCATCCGCATGGGAACCTCGGCCTCGATGGTCAATGGAGCGGTCAACGCCTTCGTTAGAGCGGCAGCGATCGAAATGCCGCGCGGCCAACGGATCAACGCCGTGAGCCCCGGAGTGATCGAGGAGGCGATGGAGGGCTACGCCCCGTTCTTCCGAGGGTTCGAGCCGGTGCCTGCTGCCCGCGCGGCGCTGGCCTACGCCAAGAGCGTCGAGGGCGCCCAGACGGGGCAGGTGTATCGCGTTGTCTAACAGCCCACTGGAACTCGCCGTCCGATACATGGACATCTTCTTCTCGGGGGAGAACCTCTCGGAGCTGGGCCACGTGCTGGCTCCGGACCTTTCCTTTACCGGCCCGTTCTACGCCTTCCACTCGGCGGAGGACTACATCGCATCGCTCGAGGCCGACCCGCCGGTGGGGTGTGCCTACGAGCTCGTGGGGTCGTTCGAGAGCGAATCGGCCGCGTGCCTGGTGTTCCGGTTCACCAAGCCGGGAATCAGCGCCACGATGGCGCAGCTGTTCGAGGTCGAAGGCGGCCGGATCCGGAAGATTCACTTGGTCTTCGACACGGCCCCCTTCGAGATTGCGTAGACGGAGACGATACTTTGTCACATAAAGTACTTGACGATATGACTTGGCAGTGCTATCTTGAGACCCATGTCTTCGGTTAGTCCGCTTTCTCAGGGAACCTCCACGCCCGCCGCCGAGCAGGAGCCACCTCCCGCGCTCCATCGGCGGGCGATGGACAACCTGTCGTTCATCCGGTCCACCATGGAGCGGGCCACGTCGTTCACGGCGGTACCGGGTTGGGGCGGAGTCGCCATGGGGGTCACCGCTATCGGTGCCGCCTGGGTGGCCCAGCGGCAAGCCGATCCGCGGATCTGGCTCCAGGTCTGGTTGGTCGAGGCGGTGATCGCCACCGGCATCGGCGTCTACGCGCTGGCCCGGAAGGCCCGGATCGGCAACACGCCGCTCCTGTCACGCCCCGGCCGCCGCTTCGCCATGAGCTTCACCCCGCCGCTCCTGGTTGGGCTGGTGCTCACCGCGGCGCTGGCCAGTCGGCTCGAGTTTGGCCTGCTCCCGGCCATGTGGCTCCTGCTCTATGGCACCGGCGTGGTGACCGGCGGTGCCTTTTCGGTCCGGATCGTCCCGCTCATGGGGCTGGTCATCACGCTGTTCGGCCTGGTCGCCCTGATCACCCCAGCCACGCTCGGCAACCTCTGGATGGCGCTCGGCTTCGGCGCGACGCAAATTGCCGGCGGACTCGTCATCGCGCGGAGGTATGGTGGCTAAGTCGAGCGCGGCCAAGCGAAAGCAAACGAAGGAATCTGCTCCCCGGCTCCGGAGCGTGCGCGGCCGTGCGGCAGCGGAGGAGCCGCTCCAACTCGACCGGTTGATCCATGAACGGATGCGCCTGGCGCTGGTGAGCGCGCTCGCAGTGAACGAGGTGTTGTCGTTCAACGAGCTCAAGGCGTTGCTCGACACGAGCGACGGGAATCTGAGCGTGCACGCCCGGAAGCTCGAGGACGCGGGGTACGTCGCCTGCCACAAGTCGTTCGCCGACCGGGTGCCGCGCACCGAGTATCGGTTAACCGCGCGAGGCCGGAAGGCACTCGATCGCTATCTGTCGCACATGGAAGCGTTGATCGACTCCATGCGGGATGCTTGATCCACCTCTCTCTTTTTTGGGACGGCGCTTTATGAAGCAAAGTACTCACTCATGGCAGGACGGCCTCCACGTCGCCATCATCATGGACGGAAACGGCCGCTGGGCGCGCGAGCGCGGGCTCCCTCGGCACCTCGGACACCGCGAGGGGATGAAGGCGGTCCGCGAGACCGTGGAAGGCGCGATCGAGGCGGGGATCGACGTCCTGACCCTGTTCGCCTTCTCGACCGAGAA
>JABDII010000329.1 GCA_013003805.1 Gemmatimonadales bacterium | reverse complement strand
GCATCATATCCCGTGTCGCGCTGGGATAGCTGCCTATGTCGCTTGGAGTTACGAACTCGATGTAGACAAGCTCCATCACCCGCGCGTCAGCTCCAGCGACCCAGGCGCTCAGCTGAGCGATGTCGATATTCAGGACATCTTTCATCTCGGCCTCGCGGCCATCGTAGTAGGATGACCACTCCCAAGGGAAGATCTTGCAGAGATCATCCGCGGCCGGCACCTCTTTACCACCGCCCCGTTCGATGCCGATCGCTGGCCACGGGGTATCGCTGTCGTCGGCAATACTCTGCAAGTTGTACCAGTAGGCGACTCCACTTACCCCTCCGCCAGCTTCGATTACCTGGATCGCCAATTCGTCCGTGGCACTGGGGATGGTGATCACGAAAAGGCAGGTGTTGTTGAGGTTGGTGTCCATGATGGTCGACCCGTCCGACATGACCGTGACGCTAGCCTCAAATGCGTCACAATCCACGGCGAGGACTTGAAACCTCACCGTCTCGCCGGGCAAGACCGGATCGAGCGCCGCCAGCTGCAGGGTGCCCGTCGTAGCGTCTGGATTGATGTTCGAGCCGCCGGCACCGCATACCTCGCCCTTAGTCCGCATGTCAGTGAGATCGACGGTCACGTACGTGTCTGCGTTCCACGCGAACTTGACCTCCCGCTCGCTGTCGCCGTCGCCGGTCTCACGCACGCGCACCAATTCGTAAGCCGGGACACCATCGGGCAACGGTAGCTCGAGCGAATCCACCCCAAACGCATCGGTCTGCAGTCTGCAATCGAATTTTGCACAGCTCTCCGCTTTAAACGCCTCGGGGCCCGCATGCGAGCGGCTGTCGAAGTCCAACATGACCTCGGTCCCACTGGCGTCGTTGATGAAGACGCCGTCGTAGACTGTGTGGAAGTCCTTGCGGTCGTGGAATACCTTGTTGGGCGTGGTAATCATCTCGCGATACCACGCGTTGTTGGAACTCAGATAGATGTTGCCGTTTGAGTGTACACGGCCGATGAACTCCATGGGAGGGCCGTTAGTCGCCTCGAGATCCTCTTCGAAGAACACTCCGAACTGGAAGATCGGGATCGCCTGAGCTTTGGCTCGCAGCACGACTCCGGAGACTGTGCCGGTTCCGTCTCCGGCCAGCGAAAAGACATCGACGTTCTGGGTCAGGGCGTAAAGTCCCGAGTACGGACCGTCGGTTATGTGCTCGACGACCGCCTGCCCCTGCCTCTCAACCGCGAAGCTGTCGTAGTTGAATCCCTCTAAGGAGGGCGGTGCTATGTCGGCCAGTTCCTGTTCCGACAGATATCCATCCTGCAGCGCGATCTTCAACTGCGCCAACGCAGCCTCTCCGCCCGCCTCGGCTGCATAGAAAGCTCTGGCCTCGTGGTACTCCAACCCCGCCGCGCGCGTGGAACTCATCACCGCTCTTATCGAGGAAGCCACGATAATGCCCATGACGGCGAGCACCATCAGTGTGGCCACCAGAGCGAGGCCTGACCTGTTCTGAAGCCGAACAACAGTTCTGAACAAGCGATTCGATCCAAAAGCCAGTTGCGATCTCATTTCGTCCATCGCCTCCCGCCCATAGGTCCGTAGGGCTGCAAGCCGTTGGCGAGCTTCCGGCCTGGTTAGAACCTCTGTTTCTCGTAGCGCAGGTTCCGCGGTGAGATGGTCCAGTCGTATCTCCTGCGCAGCAGCTGTCCCTGGTTCACTCGCGCATCGGTGCGGTTTGCTTTGAGCGTCACGCGGACCCTAACCGCGACTATGTCATCGTAGTCGTTGGAATCATCCGCATCGGTTGGATTCGCGCCCTCCAGCTCGTCGTCGTCAGCGAAGATCAGCTTGACGTCGAATTCCTCCACCCCGTAAGCCAGGATGTCGCCCGCGGGTGATCCGTCGAGGTTCAAGCGGAACGAACGCCAGAGCTGCTCCTCGTCGTCCAGGTAGTACATGATCGGTGAGAGCTCTTGCACGTAGGTGCCGAAGCGGTCCAACAGCAGTCCGCCAGAGAATCCACCCGGCTGCCTCAGAACGACGTCGGCGTCTGTGAAGGTCACTTCGACAGACGTATCACTCGTGATGCTGACGTCCTCAAGC
>JABDII010000321.1 GCA_013003805.1 Gemmatimonadales bacterium | reverse complement strand
TTGAGAGGCCGCTCCGAGCGGTTCAGCGACAGCTCGACCCGGAGGCTGGAGCGGTCCAAGTCGGTTCCGGCGATTCGATAGATCTGCCGCATCTCATGGCGGAATATCGGCTCCTGCGACCCCGTCTGGGGCCGTACGACGACACTGAGGGTGTCGAGGAATTCGTTGTTCGGACCGAATCCTCGGTCCTGTCGGGGCTGGGTGCCAACCCGTGTGCCCGACCGCGTCACGTAGCTCACTGCCAGAAAGTCGTTGTCCGTGCTCAGCTTGGTGCCGAGAGCAAACCAAAGGCCGCTGGGATCGAGGTAATAGTCGGTCCCCTGGAGCAGGAGCTCCCACCGCGCTCCGATGCCTCCGGTGGAACCCGGAATGGTGGCGAAGGCATTGATCCCATCCAGATTCTCATCGATCACCGTGTTGCCTTGGCGGGGGCGGTACCGGTAGATCAGGATGTCCTCTGGGACGAAGTCGTTGGGCACGGACAACTGGGAAGTGTTCAGGATGTCGATGGACGGATAACCCGGCAGATTGATTGGGTCGACGACCCAGAAGAAGCGTCCGGCCTCAAAATCGAGGTCCCGCTGTTGGCGGTCCTGAGGCTGGCTCGTGGTCTGGCCGATGGTATAGATCCGCTCCCCGACCACACTCCCCTTCTGGGTCGCGGCAAGAGTCTGGATCTGAACCGGACCGATCTCGAACAGCGCATTGATGCCGAAATTATTGGAAGGGATGGCGGCGGTGATGAACCGCGACGGGGGCGGCTGGAACGTGACGGTGCCCACGTCGACCCGCTGGACGATCTCGTCCTGCAGGCCCTGATAGTACACCTGGATATTGTTGTTGGCGTTGAACTCGCGTTGGGAATCGTAGTCGACGTCGATGTGGAACCGTCGTCCGATCAGCCCGCCGGCCAGAATAGAAAATTCGTTATCGATCCGCGGGGCCTTGAAGTTGCCCCGGCACCCCGAATTCGGGTCGAGCAGTGCGGCACTGGTGCATCGCTCGTTGCGGAGTCGGTCGGTTCGAATCTCGAGGCGGGCCTGGCCCTCGAGATCGAGGTCGGCGTACCGCTCCGAGATCCCGAGGAGCCCGCGCCGCTCTGGCGCGTCAGGCTCCACCTCCGCTGGGGCCACGGCTCCGGGGCCGTAGATCGCTAGGAGGCGATACTGGGTGCGGCGTTCCCGGTCGGCCTGAGCGGCCCGCTGGGCCCAGGCACTATCCCAGGCCCGAACGACGGCATCGGCCGGACGAGCCGGCGCTCCGAGCCATGGAGCCCTGAATACCGCCGGCTCAACCAGTTGGAGCGTGGACACATCGAACCGGAGGCGCAGCCTGGCCCCCGTCGTATCGGCCTGGCCAAACACGGCCGCCGGAGCGAGGACCAGCCCGAGCAAGAGGAGGAGAACACGGCGTGCCACGCGACGAGGTATCAGTAGATTAGATTGGTTGGAGAACGCCATGCTCAATATAACCGTCGTTCCAAATCGTTACAACTCAGCGAGTTAGGCCTTTGCGACTCCTGCATCGTTACGTGTTGGCGCAGCTGATCGCCCCGTTCCTCTTCGCCCTGGGAGCGATGACCAGCATCATGCTGCTGAACCAGGTGGCGCGCCGGTTCGGTCGTCTGGTGGGCAAGGGCCTCCCCTGGTCGGTCATCATCGAGGTGTTCGCGCTGAGCATTCCCTTCATCGTCGCCATGACGCTTCCGATGGCGATCCTGCTCGCCGTGTTGTACACCTTCACGCACCTGGCTGCGGACAACGAAATAACCGCCATGCGAGCCAGCGGCGTGAGTGTCGGACAGCTGCTCGCGCCGGTGGTGATAGGCGGCGCCCTGCTCGCAGCGATCAACTTCGCGCTGGTCGATCAGTTCCTTCCCAAGAGCAACTCCAAGCTGCGCACCTTGCTCATCGACATCAGCCGCAAGAAGCCGACGCTCGATCTCCGCGAACAGGCCATCAACGAGATTCCTCCTTCCCGGCTCTTTCTCCGCGCCAGCCGGATCGATCCGGCCAGCGGACGGCTGCGGGAAGTCACCATCTACGACATGGGCGCGCGAGACGGGCGCCGGGTGATCTACGCCGACAGCGGTCACATGGCCTTCGCCGAAAACGAGACCGACCTCCTGCTTCGCCTGCACGACGGCGAGATCCACGAGTTTAAGAATGTCGATCCTCATGACTTCCAGCTGACGGCCTTCCGGACAAATAACATTCTGGTCCGCAATGTGGCCAATGAGCTCGAGCGTGGCACAGTGGACGCCGTCCGGGGCGACCGAGAGATGTCCACCTGCGAAATGCGCACGGTCGTGAACGACTCTGAACGGGAGCGCCAACTGGCCCTGGGGGAGCGTGGCCGAGTGCTCCACCGGGACCTTCGGACCCTGCTCGGGCTACCGCCACCGCCACCGCCACCCGAGGTGCCTCCGCACGAGGCCCCGTGTGGATGGTGGCGCTCGATCCTGCAGCTGCTAGTTCCAGAGACGGCGGAGGCCCAAGACACTGCACAAGCCCGGAAGGCCCTGGAGGAGGCGCGGACCAGGCTCCTCGAGGAGCGGGCTACCCGGGGCCAGAGCGGCCGCATCGAAGTCACACCACCCCCGGAGCTGCCCCCGGGTGTGGGCCCGGAGGGCCAGCGCATCCGCTTCCTGCCGCGCCGCCTTCCGCTCGCGAGCTGGAGCGAGATCTCGATGTCACGAGACGTGGCCCGGGTAGCCCAACGCAAGGTCAACCGGTACCAGGTGGAAATCCACAAGAAGTGGGCTATCAGCCTGGCCTGCCTGATCTTCGTGCTCGTGGGGGTGCCGCTGGCGCTGCGATTCCCCCGGGGCGGCATGGGCCTGGTGATCGGCGGGGGGCTCGTGGTCTTCGCCATCTATTACATGGGCCTGACCGCGGGCGAGAGCCTGGGGGACAGGGGGCATCTCTCGCCATTCATGGCCATGTGGGCCCCCAACTTCCTGCTGTTGGCCTTGGGAATTCTGGGCCTTCTCTGGGCCCGCCGCGCCTCGGGCTCCACTCGGGGAGGAGACCTGTCGGAGGCATGGGAGGCCGTGCGAGGCCTGTGGCATCGGGGGCGGGGGCGGCCCACACCATGATCCGCAACCTCCGGACGC
Source organism: Gemmatimonadales bacterium (assembly GCA_013003805.1). GTDB lineage: Bacteria > Gemmatimonadota > Gemmatimonadetes > Gemmatimonadales > GWC2-71-9 > JABDII01. The sequence continues at coordinate 1,100 of JABDII010000321.1, read as the reverse complement.
TCGACGGGTACGTGGTACGCTCGTGGCTCCGGATCTTTGTCCTGACCGCCGTTGGATTCCCGGTCGTCGCCATTCTGATCAGCCTCACGGATGACCTCCGAAAGCTCCTCGACCGGGGTCTCAGCATGGGTGAGATCCTCATCAGTTACGTCTATTCACTGCCGGAGCACATCTTCCTGGTGATGCCCGCGGCGGTGCTATTCGCCTCGGTCTTCACCGTGGGTGCAATGGGGCGCCATTCGGAGATCACCGCCGCCAAGGCCGGCGGGGTCAGCTTCCATCGCCTGTCCCTCCCCATTTTCGTGTGCGGCTTGCTCGCCACGGCGCTGGCCATCTTCATCGGCGAGGTGGCTCCGGGGGCCACCGCCAAGGAAAAGGAGATCCAGGAAGGTGAGGAAGTGCGTCCGACCTCGGTGCGGTACGACTTCGTCTACCGTGCCGACCAGGGGTGGGTCTATACCGTGCGGGCGCTCGACACGGGCACCCGTCTACTCCAGGACGTCGTCTTCGAGCGCCAGGGTTCCGGTATCGACTATCCCGCCCTGGTCATTGCCGCCGACAGCGCGTCCTACGTCGACTCGCTCGAGAGTTGGCGCATCTGGAACGGCACTAGCCGAATCGTGGTGGGCGGCGACAAGAACGCCGCCTTTACCTACACCAGCATGAAGCTCCGGGCGCTGACCCAATCGCCGGTTGACCTGATGGCGGAGCCCAAGGATCCCGAGGAGATGCGCTACGCCGAGCTGGGGCGCTACATCGACGCCCTCCGGCGCTCGGGGAACGACGTGAACAAGCTGATGGTCGAGCAGGCTCTCAAGTTCGCCCTCCCAGCCACGTGCCTCGTGATAGCGCTCTTCGGCACACCGCTCGCCATCACCTCGGCTCGCACCGGCATGGCGTTCGGTATCGCGGTGAGCCTGGCCACCACGGTGGTGTATCTCCTCATGATCCAGATCTCGAAGGCGGTCGGCGCCGGCGGCGTCATGCATCCCGTGGCCGCTGCCTGGTTCCCCAACGGGGTGTTCTTCCTGGCCGGAGTCGTGCTGCTCTGGCGGGCGCGCACCTAGCTCACTCAGACTGGACAAGAAAACGGCGGCCCC
>JABDII010000485.1 GCA_013003805.1 Gemmatimonadales bacterium | reverse complement strand
GGGGTTGCCCATGTACGTTGCGTCGAAGGCGACCTCCCCTCCGAGGGTGGGGATGCCGACACAATTGCCGTAGTCCCCGACCCCGCGGACCACCCCGGCGAAGAGATAGCGATTACGAGGGTCCTCGAGTGGACCAAATCGCAGACTATTCAGGACCGCTATGGGTCGCGCACCCATGGTGAATACGTCACGCAGGATGCCGCCAACGCCCGTGGCGGCCCCCTGGTAGGGCTCCACAGCGGAAGGGTGGTTGTGGGATTCAATCTTGAACGCCACCGCCCACCCGTCCGGCAAGGCGAGCACCCCAGCGTTCTCACCCGGGCCTTGGAGCACCCGTGATCCCGATGTCGGCAGGGTCTTGAGCGCGGTCTTGGAGTGCTTGTAGGAGCAATGCTCGGACCAGAGTGCGGAGAAGATCCCGAGTTCGGTCATCGTGGGATCGCGGCCGAGCATCGCCACAATCCGCTCGTATTCGAGATCGGTGAGATTGTGCTCCCGGATGAGATCCGGCCCGACAGCCGGCTCGCCGGAGAGCGGAGTGGCTGCGAGAGCCAGCGCGGGTGGTGTCACGCCCACGCCTGTCGGGGACAGTCTCGCGAAGTCATTCCGAGCCTTTCGAGCCCTTCAGGCTGATGGAAATATCACGGAACACCCGCCCGATGAGTCCGGTGTCTTCCTTGGCCATCAAGTCCTCCAGCTCGCCGGCGTCGAGCCAGATTCCGTTGCAGTGCGGGCACCGCTCGATCTGGACGTCGTGAAAGGATTCGGTCGTGATGTCATGCCCGTCCTTGGGGCACTTCATGTAATGGCTTCGCCGCTCCGCCTCGAGTGCATCTTCCTGCCGCTTCTGGCGGCGGGACTTGAGCAGTTCCAGGTCTTTGCGGGCGAAGTACTCATCCTCGTTCTTACTTGGCTTGTCAGAAGACATCGAAGATTCCGTGTATGCGTCCGTGGAAGATTACGGGCCTGTCACAGGGGCAGGGGGTGTAGGCTCGGGCACCCGCTCACGTGGGCTGGATGACACTCCATCATATGCATGGTAACTCGCGCGGGCGACCGCGTCGATCACCTGCCCACCCTGGAGGATAACGAGATCGTGCATGCCACAAGTCTTGAGGCACCCATTCTCGTAGAACATGTACGTGAACTCTCCACGCTGTCGGACGATGATCGGCTCTCCCCAGGATTCCCGCACCTGGCCCTCGGTCATGCCCGGGGCAATGACCCGGACCTGTTGCGCCAGGAGGGTATGGCCGGGAGCGGCGAGCAACAGGACGAGCGTGAGTGCGCCTACGATTCGCATCATGCTACTCCTTTAAGAGCAGAGGTCCAGGACGCCATCGAAGTGAAGAACCCGGCGCCAGTGTCGTTGTTGAGCATGCCGTTGTTGGCACGCTCCGGATGCGGCATGATCCCGACGACATTGCCCGCGGCATTGGATATGCCGGCGATGTCGGCGGTCGACCCGTTCGGATTGTGCCCTGCGAGATACTGCAGGACAACGCGTCCTTCAGCCCTCAATTCGCGCACGACCTCGGCGGACGCGACGAACCGTCCCTCCCCATGCGCCACCGGGAGGGTGAGCGTGGCTCCCTCGGTGTAGCCGCCCGTAAAGGGCGTCGTCGTGCGTTCCACGCAAACCGTGACGGGCCTGGAGACGAACGTGAGCCGGGCGTTCCGCATGAGCGCTCCCGGGAGGAGTCCGGACTCACACAGGATCTGAAACCCGTTGCAAATACCGAAGACGGCCCCGCCAGCGTTGGCATGCTCGCGCACGGCGCCCATGATGGGGCTGAAGCGAGCGATGGCTCCGGAACGGAGATAGTCTCCGTAGCTGAACCCCCCCGGCAGCACCACCACGTCAGCCCCCTGAAGCGTGTCGTCGCGATGCCAGACGAAATCCGCCGAAAGCCCAACGGCCTCGAGGGCACGGAGCGTCTCCGTCTCGCAATTGCTGCCCGGGAACCGGACGACTGCTGCCTGGATCATGCGGCGATCACCTCGAGGGAGAAGTCCTCGGTTACCGGGTTGGCCAACAATCGCTCGCACATCGATTGCGCCTGCCGCCCCGCGTCCTCAGCGGAGCCCGCCTCGATGGTCAGCTCGATCGCCCGCCCCACGCGCGCTTCCCCTGCCTCACGGAACCCAAGTTCGACGAGGGCACGCTCCACGGCCTGCCCTTCGGGATCCAGCAGGCCCGCTCGTGGCATCACCCGAACGAGGATGCGAAACCTCACGGTCCTTGCCCCCGCCGTCGCGGTGCGTCCTCGATGCGACGGATCGATGGGTGGTCGGCGGAGCCGTGTCTGGGATACCCGATGGCCTGGTCCTCTCCACGCTCCAGCAAGCCGTAGACGGTCGCTCTCAGCAGTCCGTACGCGATGTAGGTCATGCCGAACGGGAAGAAGAAGTACTCGGGGACAGAAAGACCCCCGACCAGGATGAGCAGATGCAGCAAGAGCCCGAGGATGCCACGGGTAGACCGGAATCCAATTCCGGGGAACTTCGGGTACCGGACGTTACTGACCATCAGCGCCGACAGCCCGAGCATCATGAGCACCAGGAACAGCTGGCTATTGACCCGTCCGATGGTCGCCTGGCCCAAGGACGTCTGGAGGAAGGGATAGTACACCGCGAGGGCCATGCCCCCCGCGGTCGACGGCAGGCCGGTAAACCAACGGCTGTAGCCCTCTCCTGGTGGGGTCACATTGTAGCGTGCCAAGCGGAGGGCAACGCACACCACGTAGATGAAGCAGATTACCCAGGCAAATCGGCCGGCCTGTGAGAATTCCAGAAAATACATGAGCAGGGCAGGGGCGACGCCGAACGAGGTCAGGTCGACGAGTGAGTCGAGCTCCGCGCCGAACCGACTTCCTGTTTGGGACAGGCGGGCGATCCGTCCATCGAGCAAGTCGAGCACCCCGGAGATGACGATGAACCAGCCGGCCCAGATGAAATTGCCCGTGTAGGCGGACACAATTGACCAGAAGCCAAAGAAGAGATTGCCGATCGTGAACGCGCTGGGGAGGATGACCACTCCCCGGCGGCGCTTGGCGCGTCGCGGGCGGGCGTGCTTCCTTCTCAGGTCCATCGTGCCACCACCGTAATGCCTGCTTTCGTCCGATCACCCACCTTGACGAGGACTCGCGTCCTCGTCGGGAGGAACACATCGACTCGGGAACCGAAGCGGATTATGCCCATGCGCTGACCTTGTTCCACCACCGTGCCGACGGAATGGTCGGTCACGATGCGCCTGGCGACCAGGCCGGCGATCTGTCGGACGAGGACCCTCCCATTCGGGGTCATGAGTCCCACGGTCGCCTGCTCGTTGTCCAAGCTCGCCTTCTCCGAGGCCGCATTGAGAAAGGTACCCGCATGGTAATCTCGGAGGGCAATCTCTCCACTCGAGGGGTATCGATTCACGTGAACGTTGAACACGTTCATAAAGATCGAGATGCGACTCGTCGTCCCCGCATGGAAGGTCGGCTCCTCGATCTCCCGCACGCTCACGACTTTCCCATCCGCGGGCGCCAGCACCAGTTCGTGCCCTCGCGGTCCGGTTCGGTCCGGATCGCGGAAGAACGCCGCGACCCACACGAGCACCGGGAGCCAGAGCATCGCCCACCGCCAGTCGAGCACGGCCAGGAGCACCAAGACCGCGGTCGATCCCAGGACGAAGGGACGCCCCTCAGGAGCGAGTCTCATGCAGGTTCACCACCCAGCGGCCTACCGGTCAAGCGCTCGAAGGCATCGAGGTACCTGGCGCTGGTCGCCTCCACCACTTCGGGCGGCAGGCGGGGAGGTGGTGCCTCACCGTCCCACTTCTCCGCACGCTTGAGGTCCGCCAGGTAATCCCTGAGTGGTTGCTTGTCGAAGCTGGGCTGCCGGAGACCGGGGCGGTAATCGGAGGCCGGCCAGAACCGTGAGGAGTCGGGGGTCAGCAGCTCGTCGATGAGCAGCATGCGGCCCTCCTCGTCCACGCCGAACTCGAACTTCGTATCCGCGATGATGATCCCACGGTCCGCCGCACGACGTTGCCCGGCTTGGTAGAGCGCCAGGCTCGCGTCGCGGAGCGCCTGGGCGCGGTCCGTGCCCAATGCCTCCACCATGGTGGCGAACGTGATGTTCTCGTCGTGTCCGGTCTCTGCCTTGGTTGCGGGAGAGAAGAGTGGGGGATCGAGCGCGTGGCTCTCCACGAGATACTCCGGCAGGGGCTGGCCTGCCAGCGTTCCGCTCTCCCGATATTCCGCCCAAGCAGACCCCGCGAGATAGCCCCGCACCACACATTCGAACGGAATAGGGGTAGTGCGCCGAGCCAGCATAGACCGGCCGGCTAGCTGATGGCGGTACGGTTCGAGAGCTGGGAGCCGATCCACAATGGCGTCGGTGTCGGCGGTGATGTAATGCGACGGAACAGTGTCGCGGAGGGTTTCAAACCAGAAGGCGCTCAGCTGCGTCAAGACCTCCCCCTTGTAGGGGATGGCCTCGGCCATCACCACATCGAAGGCGCTGATCCGATCGCTCGTTACCAGCAATACCCGCTCCGAGCCGGCATCGTAAACTTCGCGAACCTTCCCGCGCCGGACTAAGGGCAAGGGAAAACGGGCGGCGGTCTGGACACTCATACCGTGACCTCGGTGACCTCGGGGATGGTGGCGAGCGGTCGTGCCCGCTCGAGGAGTGGGTGAAGATAGTCGCCCAGGAACTCCTCCACCTGCTCGGGGGCTCTCCCGACGAATCGGTGGGGATCGAGTTCTGCCTGAAGCGTCGCTTCGGAGACCCCGTGGAAGGCTGGGTCGCCGGCGAGACGAGCTAGGAGATCGTTGGGTGCTCCGGCCCGGACGGCCTCGGCAACGGCCACGCTATGCTGCCGGATCACCTCGTGGAGCGTCTGTCGATCGCCGCCAGCGGCAACCGCCTGCATCAACCAGCGCTCGGTCGCCATAAAGGGCATCTCCCGATCAACGTGCTGCCGGATCATGTCCTCGCCGACCTCCAGGCCTGCGATCACATTGGCGATCAAGACGAGGATCGCATCGGCCGCGAGGAACGCCTCCGGCAGCACCAGACGTCGGTTCGCGCTGTCGTCCAGAGACCGCTCCAGCCACTGAGCGGCCGCGGTGTGGGCCGTGTTTGCCGGAAGAGCTATGACGAACCGGGCCAGCGCGGAAATCCGTTCCGCCCGCATCGGGTTGCGCTTGTACGCCATGGCGCTGGAGCCGATTTGATCTGTCTCGAACGCTTCGAACAGTTCCCCTTCGTGTTGCAGCAGCCGGAGATCTCCGGCGAGTTTGGCCGATGACTGTGCGATACCGCTCAGTGAGTCCAGCACCACGCTATCCTGCTTGCGGGGGTATGTCTGGCCGGTGACGGGGAAGAGACCGGTGAAGCTGAGCTTGGCCGCGACGCGTCGCTCGAGTTCTCGGACTTTGTCATGGTCGCCTTCGAACAAATCAACAAACGATGCCTGGGTGCCGGTCGTGCCCTTACACCCGCGAAACCTGAGCCCTTCGAGCCGTTCGCACAGAACCTCCACATCGAGCGCGAAGTCCTGCATCCAAAGCACAGTCCGCTTGCCAACGGTGGTCAACTGGGCCGGTTGGAAGTGAGTGTAGGCGAGGCAGGGGAGATCCTTCGTGCGCCGCGCCACGCTCTCGAGGGTGGCGAGGACGGCGATGAGTCGTCCGAGCAGGAGCCTCAGCGCATCGCGCACGATGATCAGATCGGCATTGTCGGTGACGAAGGCACTCGTCGCGCCCAGGTGGAGATACGGGCGCGCCTCCGGCGCCTGGTCGCCTAATGCATGGATATGAGCCATCACGTCGTGCCGGAACCGGCGCTCGTATCCGCTGGCCGCCTCGAGATCGACATCATCGAGGTGCTCGCGTATCTGGTGGAGCGCCACGTCGGGGATGCCCAAGCCCAACTCCTGCTGGGCCTCCGCGAGTGCGAGCCAGAGACGCCGCCAGAGGCCGATCCGATGCCGCTCACCCCATAGACGCTGCATGGCAGGTGACGCGTACCGGGCACCCAGCGGCGAGCGATACGTCTCGCCGCTCACTGGAACACCAGATCGGTGAAGATGACCCGACCGCGGCGCTCGAAATACAACCGGAACTGCTGCCGTGATCGAAGCGAATTCAGGAACTCGCCAACTTGAGCAGCCCGGCGGATCCGGGTGCGGTCCATGCCGAGGATGACGTCTCCGTCCTGCAAGCCGGTAGCGCGGGACACCGACGGTGAGATCCGGACAATCAATGCGCCTTCGCTGCTCTCCAGCCCACGCTCGGACTGAATCGCCGGACTGACGGTGATGAGCTGGAGGTCGCGGAGGACGGTAACGCGCTCGGCTGTCACCGTGGGAAGATCCGCCGTCACGACGAGGCGCTCCTCGCGACGGCCGCTCGTGCCGAGCGAAACCTGGATGCTGTCCCCAACCAGCAGGTCGAGCTTAACCGCCTCCCAATCGAGGTAGTTGCGGAGCTGGCGGTTGTTTGCCTCGGTCAGTACATCCCCGGCCCGGATCCCTGCCCGCTCGGCTGGACCGCCTGGAGCCACGTTGACGACCGACACGCCTCCCTGCGTCTTCCAATCACGCATCGCATCGGCCCCGGCTACTTCGAGTCCGGTCCAGGCGCGCCGGACTGTGCCGTCGCGCAACAGCTGCTCCGCCACCCGAATCGCCCGTTCGACCGGGATCGCGAAGCCCAGGCCGATCGAGCTGCCGGTTGGGCTGAAGATCGACGAATTCACGCCGACCACTTCTCCCATGGCATTCGAGAGCGGCCCGCCCGAGTTCCCAGGATTGATGGCCGCATCGGTCTGGATCATATCGAGATAGAGTCCTGGCTGGTCCCCGCTCGGCACGATGTTGCGCCCCGTGCCGCTCACCACCCCTGCCGTGACCGTGGGTTCGGCGTTGCCGAGCAGGTAGCCGTAGGGGTTGCCGAGCGCGACCACCCATTCGCCGATCAGGAGATCGGTGCTCCGTCCCAGCGGCGCAACTTC
>JABDII010000292.1 GCA_013003805.1 Gemmatimonadales bacterium | reverse complement strand
CGCTCGAGAACATCCGCACGATTCTCACGCGCAACGGGTCGAGCATGGCGCGGGTGGTCAAGTGCACCGTGTTCCTGGCCGACATCGCCGACTGGCCCGCGTTCAATCAGGTGTATATCCAATTCTTCCCTCAAAACCCACCGGCCCGAAGTGCGTTGGGCGCGAGCGGTCTCGCGCTCGGCGCCAAGGTCGAGATCGAGTGCATAGCGCTCGTGAACAATCCGGATCCCGCGTAGCCACCTCTCGCACCGGACCGCCCAACATGCTCGGATCCCTCCGCCTTCTCCCGCGTCTCCTTCTGGTCGCTGTCCTGACCTTGGGGTGCCCGCACCCAATTTCCTTCCGGGAGGGAGGCTACTTACCCGTCGCAGCCATGCTGCCTTGGCTCGGCTCCCTCGACATGGCAGCCATGTTCGCCCTCCTGTTCGGGGTGTACTTCGTCCTCCTGTTGGCGCTTTCCTTTGTTGTCTTCCGTAGGGCGCCTCCAGTCGAGTAGGCGATTTCGGCCGACTTGCGCTTTTTCTAAACGCGGTGAATGGTGACCCCTCTCAATCCTCATCACCTCAGCGGGGGAGAACCTCATGGGTGGCCTGTTACCGTTGATCATTCAGTTGGTGAGTGGCGCCGTCGGTGGCAACGTCGCTGGTTCGTTGATGAAGGGCTCATCCTTGGGCACCGTGGGCAATTCCATTGCCGGCATTTTGGGCGGTGGCATCGGCGGTCAGCTTCTAGCCATGATGGGCGTCGCCGCGGCGAACGGCGGGGGCATGGACTTCGCTGGCGTCATCGGTAGCATCGCCGGTGGTGGTGTCGGGGGCGGCGTCTTGATGGCCATCGTGGGCGTCATCAAGAAGGCGATGGCCAAGTCGGGGTGACCAAGGAGGTAGGAGGTAGGAGGTAGGAGCAGGCCGGTGTTGACCGAGTCCCTCCTCGGGAGGAAACAAGAAGCCGGGCAAGTGCATGGCTCAGTAACAGGAGCCAGTGGACTTGATCATCAGCCGGCGCTTCGCCCCGGCGTTGACCGAGTCCCTCCCCGGGAGGAAACAAGAAGCCGGGCAAGTGCATGGCTCACAGGAGCCAGTGGACTTGATCATAAGCCGGCGCTTTGCGCCAGCGTTGACCGAGTCCCTCCTCGGGAGGAAACAAGAAGCCGGGCAAAAACACGGCGTAGCAGCAGGAGCACACTGGACTTGATCATAAGCCGGCGCTTCGCGCCGGCGTTGACCGAGTCCCTCCTCGGGAGGAAACAAGAAGCCGGGCAAACGCCCGGCTTCTTTGACTCCCGAGGAGGGACTCGAACCCCCGACCCGGTGGTTAACAGCCACCTGCTCTACCAGCTGAGCTACTCGGGATCGTGTTCGTGAGGATAATCCCCGCCCTATCGGCGGTCAAGCATCGTTCACGCCCACAGCACGCTCGAAGCTGCCGCCCAGTTCTCCACGCCTTCCACCGTTCTCTCCACCATTCATCCACCTATTCACCGGCCTCCACACAGCAGAAGGCCGCGAAGAGGCCTGCAGGTCGTGAGGCAAGGTGCAATAGATACACTGTCGTAGCAGTATCGAGCCAGTACTCGATCGGGGCCCGGAATTCCGGAGTGATCAACAAAGTAAATATTCACTTATTTTACTGTATCCTGCTGGCGACAGCAGGGTGTCAGATCTTGCACCTGTCCAATCCGGTAAACCTTTGTGGAAAAAGATGTTACAAAACCGGCACTACCATAATCCTGGCCCGATTTTAGCTTCGTAGCCATGACAATGCACCCCCTTGCGGGCCACTACGAGGCCCGGCGCCGACTGGCCCACGCCCTATCAGCCGGCCGGCTGCCGCAGGTCATCCTCGTGACTGGACCGCGGGGGGTCGGGAAACAGCGCTTGGCACTCTGGCTCGCGCAGATGATCTACTGCGAGCAGCCTGGGAAGGAACCCTGCGGGGAGTGCCGCGGCTGCCGGCTGGTACTGGGTCTGGGACACCCGGACCTGCACTGGATGATCCCGATCCCCCGCCCCAAGGCGGGCGACGCGGCGAAGCAGATCGAGGAGGCGGCCGAGCTGGTTGCCCAGGCGGTCGACGAGCGGAGGAAGGCACCGCTTTACGGGCCGCCGGATGGGATGGCGATACATGGCGTGGCGATCGCGCGGCTCATTGCCCGACGCGCGTCCCTGACACCGGTGGAGGGGCACCGAAAGGTGTTCATCGTGGGCGATGCGGAGCGGTTAGTACCCCAGGAAGCGAGCCCGGAGGCGGCCAACGCGCTGCTCAAGTTGCTGGAGGAACCGCCCGAGGACACGGTCTTCATTCTGACGGCCGAGGATCCCAAGGCGCTCCTTCCCACGGTGCGATCCCGCGCAGTGCCGCTCAGGCTGGGCCGGCTGGACCGCGACGAGGTCCGTGGCTTTCTCGAGAGCCAGGTGGACCCGCCGCTCGACCGGGCCATCCTGGACGAGCGGGTGGCCCTGGCCGAGGGTTCGATTGGCCGAGCGCTCTGGGAGGTGGAGGACGCAGCACAGGCCCGTAACCGGGCCCTAGAGTTTTTGGACGCAGCCCTCGCAGGAGACGATCGGGTTCAACTGATGGAGCGGGTGCTGAAGCAGGCCCCGTGGTCGGCTCGAGGCGAGTTCAGCGGCATGTTGGAAGCCCTGGGCGAGGCCCTGTCGGACGCCTCCCGGGCAGCGCTGGCCCAGGAACCCAGAAGAGCCGTTCCGGGTTTCCTAAATCGGCGAGATCCGGCCGCGCTGTCCCGGGCGATGAACCTGGTGGCGGAGGCGGAGGAGGCGGCCAAGGGAAATGTGAATCCCCAGCTCTTGCTGGCCGTATTGGGGGAGCAGCTGGGAGCAACCCTATGAAGCTGTCGCACGTGGACGAGGCCGGGAAGGCGAAGATGGTGGATGTGGCGGCCAAGCCGGAGACGGCCCGAGCCGCCGTGGCGGAAGGAGCAGTCCGCATGTCGCGCGAGGCGTTCGAGCTGGTGGAGCGACACGCGGTCGAGAAGGGCGACGTGCTGGCCGCAGCCGAAATCGGCGGGACGATGGGAGCAAAGCGCACCGGGGAGTTGATCCCCCTCTGCCACCCCATCACGCTCGACCACGTGGCGGTTGACGCGGTTCTAGCACCGGATCTTCCGGGGGTGCGGATAACGGCCGCGGCCAAGGCAGTGGGACGGACGGGGGTGGAGATGGAAGCACTGACGGCGGTGGCCGTTGCGTGCCTCACCGTCTACGACATGGTCAAGGCGGTGGATCGCTCGATGATCATCGAGCGCATACAGCTCGTCGAGAAGACGGGCGGAACACGAGGAGACTGGCGCCGCGAGTAGACCGCGGAACGCCGTGCCCTAATAGATGGAGGTTGACCGATGCTGACCGACCGCTCGAATAGACGACGCAAGCGCCTGGGGACGCGACCGCTCTTGGCGCGTGGCGCATTGCTCGTCGTTGCGACCATCGCCATCGCGGTGCTGGCCGGGTGGGGCCAGCGTGTGCGCGCGAGCGACGACACCGTGTTGCCGACGTACGAAGTGCTGTCACGCGGCGTGCGGAGTCTCTGGTCGGACGTCGAGTCCGTTCGGGGCGAGTTGGCCACAACGCGGCTCGAGTTGGAACGCGCCAACTCTATCCTGTACTACTCCGAGGAATACCAGATCCCGGCCGACCTCACGGCCGCGATTTACGACATCGCGTTGAGTGAAGGGATCAACCCGGACATCGGCTTCCGCCTGGTGCGGGTCGAGAGCGGCTTCAAACAGCGGGCTGTCAGCAGCGTCGACGCGATCGGCTATACTCAGCTTCGTCTCGCCACGGCGCGGTTCTACGAGCCGACGCTCGAGCGCGAAGACCTCTTCGATCGCGAAATGAACCTCCGGCTCGGCTTCCGATTTCTCCGGGACCTGATGCAGGTGTTCAACGACGACTTCCACTACGCGCTGTTGGCCTATAACCGTGGGCCGGCCCGAGTCCGCGAGATCCTCCGAGCCGGGGGAAACCCCGCAAACGGTTACGCGACGGCGATCCTCGGCCGGCCGAGATAACCGATACGGCCAGAGTACCCTAAGACCCAAAGGGCGGGAGCCAGCTTGGCTCCCGCCCTTTGTTCATGGGGTAAGACTGATCGTTACGGGCTCATGCCGGTGGCGCCACCCGCAGCCGTTGGCCAGCCTTGATCAGATCGCCCCTCAGCCC
>JABDII010000291.1 GCA_013003805.1 Gemmatimonadales bacterium | reverse complement strand
CGACCAGATTGGCTAATCCCGGTATGAAACGATCGTGCCCGATCCGCATGAGGGGGCCGCTCGGGATGTCCCGAATCCCGGTCGCTTCCACCACGAGCGCTCCAGGCCGTCCCGCGGCGAAGCGCTCGTACCAGTCGAGAATGTCCTGGGTGACGGAGCCATCCTCCGTCGCGCGCCAAGGGACCATAGCCGGAACCCAGGTCCGTTGCTCCAAGGTCACCGGCCCAACTCGAATCGGGCTGAACCAGACCGATGCGCGAGCCTCGGCTTCCGTGGGCCATTGGGCCGCCGGAAGCTGGTGCTTTAGGCGCTCAGGTGGATGCCACATCGGACCGCCAGAGCCGTCATCAGGGTGGCGTCGCAGCTTTGATGAGTTGGCCCGCTATGATCAACTGCTGAATCTCCGTGGTCCCTTCGTAGATCCGAAGGGCACGCACCGATCGGTATAGTCGATCCACCGGATGGTCGGCAACCACTCCACGTCCGCCGAAGATCTGGACCGCGTCGTCCACGATCCGCTGCGCGGCCTCCGTCGCAAACGCCTTCGCCATCGCGGCTTCCATGGTGACGCGCGGAGCACCCGAGTCGACCTCCCACGCCGCTCGATACGTCAGCAATCGCGCCGCCGTGAGATCGGTCGCCATCCGGGCGAGCTTGTCCTGGATCAACTGGAAGTCTGCCAAACGCTTGCCGAACTGACGACGGGTACAGGCGTGTGCTATGGCCTCTTCCAGGGCTCGTTCGGCCATGCCACATGCGGCGGCGGCCACCGTCGCCCGAAGCTTGTCCAGCGTGGCGAGCCCGAGTCGGTATCCCGTTCCCTCCGATCCGAGGAGGTTCGACGCCGGCACCCGGCAATCCTCGAACGCAATCTCGCCCAACGGGTGCGGTGAGCTGAGGATCAGGGGACGGACGAACCTGAGACCCTCGGTCTCACGGGGCACGATGAAGCAAGAGATTCCTTCGCGTCCCTCATTCGGCTCCGTCGAGGCGAAGACCGTGTAGAAATCGGCGATACCCGCATTCGAGATCAATGTCTTGGCACCGTTCAGGACGAAGGACTCGCCATCACGCCGTGCAGTCGTCTCGAGGGAGGCCACGTCCGATCCCGCCTCGGGCTCGGTCATGGCAAAGGCCGCAATCGTGGTGCCCCCGATCACTCCCGGTACCCACTCGGCCTGTTGGTCCTCGCTGCCCGCGAGGAGGATCGGTACCGTCCCGAGTGCCTGGAGCGCGAACATGGCGTCGGCCAGAGGGGAGGCCGCGGCGACTGCCTCCCGAATGAGCGAGCACGCTCGGAAATCTCGATCCCGAATAGCCTCGAGCCAGCCGGCCGCGCCCATCTCCGCGGTCAGCGCACGCGCTTCGATCCGGCAGGCGTCGTCATCCGCCGGCTCCCGACGGGGTGCCAAGTGTTCGCCAGCGTACTCGGCGACGGCATCCGCGAGCGCGACGTGGCGCTTCTCGAGAAACGCGCGGACTGCATTGGTGTCAGGCATACATTGCCTCGGCTCGATCATTCAAAGGCGGGGTCGCGTTTGGCCTTGAACGCTTCATACGCCTCCCGGAAGTTGGGATGCTCCATGCACCGGGCTTGCGCCTGCGCCTCCGCTTCCAGGGCCTGGGCGAGCTCCATGGCCGCTTCGCGATTGAGCGCATCCTTGGTCACCCCGATTGCCTCAGAGGGGCCCCGCGCAAGCAGCGAAGCCGTGCGGTGTGCTTCGGTCATCAGCTGATCGGGTGGGACGACCCGGTTATAGAGACCGATGGCTTCGGCCCGGGCCGCATCGATGAAGCCGCCGGTCATGAGCAACTCCGACGCGTGGCCGAGTCCTACGATCCGCGGCAGGAGCCAGGCGGCACCCATGTCGGCCCCGGAGAGGCCGACCTTGGTAAAAAGGAAGGCAATCTTGGCCGCCGGCGCCGCGATCCGGATATCGCATGCGGTCGCGATGACCGCGCCGGCGCCCGCGACCGTGCCATTGAGAGCTGCGACGACCGGTCGTCGGCAGGTGCGGATCGCGAGTATCAAATCGCACGTCAGGCGCGTGAAATCCAACAGCCCTTGATGATCGCGCGCGAACAGCGCGCCAATAATGTCCTCCACGTCGCCGCCTGAGCAGAACGCCCGCCCGGCGCCTGTGATCACGACGGCCCGCACGTCCGGCTCCGTATCGAGTTGGACGAATGCGTCCCAGAGCTCGGAATACACCTCGAAGGTCAAGGCGTTCAACCGATCGGGCCGGTTCAGGGTAATGGTGGCCACGCCGAGCGCGGCGTCATGATCGTACTGGAATGTCTTGGGGGCCAAGGGCATTGGGGTGTGTTTCCTCGAAACAAGCCTGGATTCGATTCGTGCTACGAAAGGACGGCAGTGGCCTCGATTTCGATGAGAGCCCCGTCGTCGACGAGGCGCTTCACTTCGACCAGCGCCATGGCGGGATAGTGGCGGCCCATCAAGTCCCGGTAGACCACCCCGATTTCCTTCCGGCTCTCGAGGTAGGCAGCCAGATCGGTCACGTAGATCGTCAGGCGACCAATGTCTTCGGGAGTCCCGCCGGACGTGCGCACCACGATGAGCACGTTGGCGAGCGCCTGCTCCCACTGATCCACAAAGCTCGTGGCTTCGATCCGCCCGTTCGGGCCGACGGCAGTCTGCCCTGCGACGAAGAGCATACGCCCGCCGGCCGGCGCGACGAGGGCATGGTTCCACCCGCTCGGCACGCCCAGCGATTCCGGATTCACAATTTCGAAACTCATGCGAGGAGCGATCCTCCATCGATGACAATGGCTTGCCCGTTGATGCCGCGGGCTCCGTCGACGCACAAGGCGACGACGGCGTGTGCTACTTCCTCGGGTTCGAGCAGGCGGTGCTGAGGGCTCATACTCAGAATGGCGTCGAGCGCGTCTTCATCGCTCTTTCCGGTGGAGCGCACGATTTGCGCGACGGACGCTTGCGTCATGTCGGTGTCGACGTAGCCGGGGCATACGGCGTTGACCGTGACCCCTGAGGCGGCCACTTCCGAAGCTGCGCTTCGGGTGAAGCCAACGACCGCGTGCTTGGTGGCGCTGTACGCGGCCACGTACTGGGCTCCCGAGAGCCCCGCCACCGACGCGATGTTGATGACGCGCCCCCATCCCCGCTCGACCATGCCCGGGAGAAACGCTTGGGTACACAGCAGCGTCCCGGTCACGTTGACCCGGAACAGATGGTTCCAGTCGTCGAGGTCGATTCGGTGAATCGGCGCCGACTGGGCAACGCCGGCGTTGTTCACCAGGATATCGACCGGCCCG
>JABDII010000289.1 GCA_013003805.1 Gemmatimonadales bacterium | reverse complement strand
TGGGCCGGTCTCTATGCCAACGCGACCCGGGCCGCAATTGTCGCGCTCGCGACCGCGATGGGTCTCCAACAGATGGCCGTGGGTGAACAGATTGTAATGATTGCCTTCGGCGTGGTCCTAGGTTCATTCGCCGTGGCCAGTGCACTCGCCTTTGGACTCGGTGGGCGAGAACCCGCGCGCAAGCTGCTGGATGAGTGGATTGAGCGTCGCGGGGGGTAGCCGGTTGCAGGGATGGGGAACGGTATAGAGGAATGCCCTCGGAGCGAAGTGCTCCGGGGGCATTCCTCTTCTTGACCTTGGGACGCTAGAAACGGACGGCGGCGCCGAGCGCGAAGGGCCAGATCCAAGCGTTGTCGGTGCCAATCTCGTTCTCATCGCTGAAGGCGATGTCGCCCTGGGGGCTTAGGAAGAGATTGATGTTCTCTGACACGTCGTAGCCGAGCTTGGCGCCGACGTTGATCGCGGGATAGGTGAACGACCCCGAAACGCCGTCGATCTTGAACGTCATCGCACCGGCGCCCGCATTGATTCGAAGGCTCCAGCGGCTCTGCTCGTCGGCGATCAATTCGTACGCCGCTTTAGCCATGAAATGATATACGTCCACATCTGGGCCGCTGCCGCCCACCGGCAAGTCGGCACCGGAGTGGAACCCGAAGTCGGCGTCGGCCAGAATGCTCAGGCGGCCGGCGACCGGGATCTCGATACCGACACCGAAGCTCGGGCCGGGGTCAGCGACGTCGGCTATGTCAAAGGTCGGTACGTTGACACCACCCCGCGCTTCGATCGACACCGGTAAGCGGCTCGAGCCCTGCGCCGCAAGAAGACCCGGCAAGATCATGGCGGCGAGCGTGAGCGGTGCCACGCGGCTCAATTTCTGAAACATGTACGCAGTCCTCGTTGAGTTGCGGGTGAGTGCCGTCCTACATCTTGGGCAGAATGACCGAATCGATGACGTGGATGATGCCGTTCGAGGCCTTGATGTCGGCCTTCACCACGTTGGCATTGTCGATCATGACCTTGCCGTCATGCACCATGATGGTGACGTCCTGACCGTTCACCGTGGTCGCGGTGTTGAGCTTCACGACCTTCTCCGCCATCACCTTGCCGGGCACCACGTGGTAGGTGAGCACGGCGGTCAACTTCTCCTTGTCGGCGAGCAAGGCTTCCAGCATCTCCTTGGGTACCTTCGCGAAGGCCTCGTCCGTCGGGGCAAAGACGGTAAATGGCCCGTCGCCCTTCAAGGTCTCGACCAGGCCGGCGACCTGCAGGGCCTTGGCCAGGGTGGTGAACGAGCCGGCGGCGACCGCGACGTCGACGATGTCGGCCTGCTTGGCCTCGGAGTACTTCTGCTGGGCCTGGACGCTTCCGGTAAGAGCGACCGAGGCAACCGCAATTGCGGCAAGAATCTGGTTCCGCATGATGAGCTCCTGTTTGTGTGACCCGAGTGAGTTTCCCGTCCAGGTATTCTGACAGTCCTTGACGTGTCGAGGCTCCTGGCTCCTGTCGTTCAAGCGTTGTCCAGGTAACATATGCCAAACGCTACGTGCTGTCAAGATGTTGTCCAACTTCATAGCTTGACATAACTTGGACACATGGATATCTTGGTGCCATGACGATTGACCAACCGCATCACGAGCCGCGACACCCGATCCGGGTCGTCGCCTTCCGCACGGGATTGAGCCCGGATCTGCTCCGGGTTTGGGAGCGGCGCTACGGGGTGGTCCAACCCGGTCGGAGCGAGGGCGGTCAACGGCTTTATTCCGACGCCGACATCGAACGCCTCGACCTACTCCATCGTGCTACCCGGGGCGGGAGGTCGATCAGCCGGGTGGCCGACCAGACCAATGAGGAGCTGAGCACCCTGATCGAGGCGGATGACCTAGCTCGCCAGGCGGCGGATGCCTCCAACAGCCGCCCCAACGGAGTGTCGGCTCAAGCCTTCCTCGATGCGGCGGTTGAGGAGCTGAATCGGCTCAATCCCGCCAAGCTCCACCTCGTGCTGCGACAGGCGGCGCTGTCCCTCGGTGCCGCGGCGTTGATCGACGGCGTGATCACTCCACTGCTGCGACAGATCGGTGACCAATGGCATGCGGGAACCCTGAGCCCGGCACACGAGCACGCCGCATCGGTGGTAATCCGGCAGGTATTGACCTGGACCATTGAAGCCTATCAGCCGCCAGGGACCGCACCCAGGTTCATGGCGGCAACGCTAGCAGGTGAGCGCCACGAATTCGGTGCCATGCTCGCCGCCCAGACTGCGGCGGCGGCCGGCTGGCACGTGACGTACCTCGGGGCAGACATCCCCGCCAGCGACATCGCCGCCGCGGCTCAGACCACCAAGGCCGATGTCGTGGGACTGAGCTCAGTCTTTCCCGTCGAGCCACGACGGATTCTCGAGGAGAGCCTCGTGGTGGTGAAGGGACTCCGGGGGAAGGCCAGGGTTCTCGTTGGAGGAGCCGGCACCTCAGCCGTGGCCCGAGACTTCGAGCGGGCCGGCATTACCCTGATCAACGATCTGGCCGAGCTGAGGGAGTTTTTTCGGATGTATCAGGACGGGGATACGAAGTAGGGAGTAGGGAGTAGGGAGTAGGGAGTAGGGAGTAGGGAGTAGAAGAGAAGGCGGGACGCAGGGATCCATCTGCGTTCCGCCTTGGTCGGTGCACTACTTCACCTGCTACTATGGCCGGTCGGGCTGCCTGTCGCGCAGGGCCATCGGCGGGCCGAGAATCTCCCGCCACACGATGGCCTGGCGTACCTGCTTGGCGCTGAAGCGGCTCTTCGAGCGGGACTGCGCACTGACCTTGGCCGGTGCTTGCCTGATCTTGGCATCGAAGGCGCGATGATCAGCCAGGGTAAGCGGACGGTTCCGCTCTGCGGCCGCGGCACGTCTGCGCTGGACGAGTGCTTTCGCTTCGTCGTCGCGATCGACTACATCCCGAGACTGTCGCACCACCGGGGTGCGCTCGACGCGTCGCACGGGTTTGTCCAGGATCTCCCGCTCCTCGACCTCCTCCGCGGAGGGGAGCTCCACCTCGGCATCTCGACCCATGGGGCCTCGCTGGCCGCCTTCGAGCTGCCCGAGCTCCGCTCCCAGCTGCTGGAGCATCCGCTCGAGCGCACTCCCTTCCCGCTGGGTCGGATCGACCCGACCTTGGCCCGCGGTCGCTGGTGGCGCCGCCGTCCTTCGAGCGGGCTCAGTCGACGTCGCCTCGGGTGGGGCCGGGAGTGTCGCCTGGCTCGCGCGTTGAGCCCGGCGACGCGCCTGCTCGGCGCGCTGCTTCTTCTTCTTTTGCGCCGAGAGGAAGCTCGCGAAGAACCAGATGATCGCGAGCCAGACCAGGGGGCCTAAGTCTTCCATTCCCTACGTGTCCTTCTTTCCTGTCCCAGTGCCTTCACTCTCGCCCGCGATCGATCGGCGCATGGTGGTGTCGGCCTCGATGTTGAGATAGCGCTGGTAGTCCATGATCCCGAGCTGGCCGCCTCGGAACGCTTCGGCCACCGCGAGCGGTACCTGCGCCTGGGCCTCGATGACCTTGGCACGCTGCTGCTGGGCCTCGGCGACGAATTCCTGCTCCACCGCCACCGCAAGCGCCCGGCGCTCTTCCGCCTTGGCCTGGGCGATCCGCTTGTCCGCCTCCGCCTGGTCGGTCTGAAGCTCCGCCCCGATGTTCTTCCCGACGTCCACGTCGGCGACGTCGATCGAGAGGATCTCAAACGCCGTCCCGGCATCGAGTCCTTTGGCCAGCACGGTGTTCGAGATGCTGTCGGGGTTCTCCAGCACGGCTTTGTGGGTGTCCGCTGACCCGATCGTGCTCACGATGCCTTCGCCCACCCGCGCCAAGATTGTTTCCTCCCCCGCCCCACCCACCAGGCGGTTGATGTTGGCGCGGACCGTGACCCGCGCCATGGCCAGGAGCTGAATGCCGTCCTTGGCCATCGCGGCCACCTTGGGCGTGGTGATCACCTTGGGGTTCACACTCACCTGCACCGCTTCGAACACGTCGCGCCCGGCGAGATCGATGGCGGTGGCTTGCTTGAGATCCAGCGGGATCCCCGCCTTGTCCGCCGAGATGAGAGCCCGCACCACTCGATCCACGCTGCCGCCCGCTAGGTAATGACCTTCGAGCGCGTTGATCGGGAGCTTGAGGCCGGCCTTATGCGCTGCAATCATCGGATTCACAACGGCACTCGGCACCACCTTCCGAAACCGCATGCCAAAGAGCGTGCCAAACGACACCCTGACGCCCGATGCCAGTGCCGTGATCCAGAGCCCAACCGGGATGAACCGGAACACGATGAAGAGAAAGACGATCCCGATGAACACCAAAATGAACAACAG